>JBAXNY010000221.1:0-1574 GCA_037133535.1 Actinomycetes bacterium | reverse complement strand
GTCCAGGAACGGGCACTTTCTTGATGGTGGTATTGGTGGCGAGTTTAGGATTTGCCTTCCTCACGGCCTCATCCATGGCAAAAGTAGTTAATGTGGCTACAAATCTCGGGGCGATTGCAATCTTCGGTGCCCACGGGGTGATTCTTTGGAAAGTCGGGCTCGTATTAGGTATGGCAAATATATCCGGAGGGATTATCGGAGCGAAGGTGGCAATACGCGGCGGTTCAACTTTGGTGCGCAAATTCTTTCTCTTTGTGACCCTAGCTTTAATCGTCAAAGTCGGGATAGACACCATTACGCATTGGTAGATGCGGTCCTTCTGAGTTATGCTCCTCGTACAACTTCATAGAAAGAGAAATAGATGTCACTTGTAGAAATTATTCAAGAAGCCTTGACGCCAGTTGTCGAAAGTGCCGGCTTCTTCCTTGAAGAAGTTCATATTGCTTCCCCAAGTAATCGTCGCGTTGTTACCTGCATTGTCGATGGAGAAATAAGTTTAAATCTAGATCAAGTTACTCTCGTTTCCAAAGAGATCTCAGCAATCTTGGACGAAGCTCCTTTCATGGGGCAGACACCTTTTACTCTCGAAGTGACCTCACCTGGAGTGGATAGACCTTTAACGTTGCCCCGTCATTGGAGAAAGAACCTTTCTCGCCTCGTTCGCATCGTTCTATTGTCAGGCGAAGTTGTCACGGGCCGAATTGCCGCCTCAAATGAGAGCACTGTTACCCTGCTGATTGAAGAGAAAGTTTCGCGCGAAGAGATTGTTAATTACGCCGATATCAAGAAAGCTCTCGTTGAAATTGAATTCAATCGTAAAGGCGATGACCTCTAATGCATGTAGATATGAAGCTACTTGCATCTTTAACTATCGAACGTGAAATTCCCTTAGCTCAGCTAATTACAGCAATCGAATCTGCCGTTCTTACTGCCTATTTTCAATCAGATGATGCCAAGCGCGGAGCAGCAGCGCATTTAGATCGCGATACTGGCGAAATAAAAATTCTAGTTGCTGTATTCGGTGAAGATGGCGAGAAGATTGATGAGATTGTCGACGAACCAGCGGGCTTTAGCAGAATTGCCACATCAACAGCGCGCCAAGTAATCAAGCTCAAGATGCGCGAACAGAACGATGCATCGATTGTCGGAGAATTTACGGCATCCGTTGGCGATGTGGTTTCTGGAGTTGTTCAACAAGGGCGCGATCCACGCATGATCTATGTGAACTTAGGACGCATCGAAGGCAAGGTTCCACATCAAGAGCAAGTTCCTGGTGAAGTTTTCGCCCACGGAGAGCGCATCAAGTGTTTCGTTGTCGATGTAAAACAAGGACTCAAAGGTCCAGAGGTAACTCTTTCCCGAAGTCACCCAGCTTTAGTGAAGCAACTTTTTGCTTTAGAAGTTCCAGAAATTACCGATCGCATCGTTGAAATTATGGCGGTAGCTCGTGAAGCGGGTCACCGAACCAAGATTGCCGTTCGGACACATCGCGCAGGTGTGAGTCCAAAGGGATCGCTCATTGGTCCGCTGGGTGCACGTGCTCGCGCAGTAATGGATGAATTACATGGCGAGAA
>JBAXNY010000220.1:0-1592 GCA_037133535.1 Actinomycetes bacterium | reverse complement strand
GATCTAATGCGACTTCTGCGTGAATTTTCCGTTGATCAGCCAGGGCTTCATCGTATGGCACTAACCCATAGCTCTCGAGACTGATTGTTGGAGAAATCAGTGTTGAAGAAGCGGTAGTGGCTACGGACACCTCATTAGCCTAATTGGAGAGGTGAAATTTGGCTAAACAAGTGGGTTTGTGCCCTTTTGAGAGCGAAACTTTCTAACACCACCAAGTAAACTAGTGGCAGGTACTAACACTCTTCCCAGACTACTGATGAATGGATTTTCGCATGCGCGCTCAAAAACACCGCAAGCCCCTCTGGATTGCAATTCTTCTCGTTCTTGCTTGGTTTATGGTCTCTGGAGTTACCGGCCCACTCTTTGGCCAACTCTCGACTGTACAGAAGAACGATAATTCCAAGTTCTTGCCATCATCGGCAGAGACTGAGCGCTTCAATGTTGCAGCTGCAACTTTCAATTCCAGTGCGAATAAGTCACTTCCTGAGTTAGTGCTCTTTGTTGGCGATGCAACACCGGCAACAGTTGCAGCGACAAATGTATTTTTACAGACGCTTGGTTCTCAACCACTAGTTGATAAGAATGGTCACGCAATCGCCAAGGTGAATGCAAAGATCTCTGACTTCCTCGATCCCAATAGTCCGCTCGTTGCATTTCCATCAAAAGATGGCAAAGCGATTCTGGCAAGTGTTCCCTTTAATGCCGATCAAACTGGTGTGAACTTAGATAATAAGAAACCTGCATTACCTACAGTTACCGATTCGATTCGTTTCTACTCCGGACAATTTGCGGCAAAGTCAGGGCTGACTGCCCACGTCACAGGAATCGCTGCGATCCTCTCGGATCTCTTCGGTGCATTCGGTTCACTTGATTCAAGTCTGCTTCTCACGACAGGTCTAGTCGTTGCGATTATTTTGATCATTGTTTATCGCTCACCTGTGCTTTGGATTCTTCCACTCTTCTCTGCTGGCATTGCATTGAGTTTTGCAGGAGCGGTTGTTTATGAATTGGCGAAGCACAACATCATTGCCTTAGATGGTGCATCGCAAGGAATTCTCTCGGTACTTGTACTTGGCGCAGCGACAGATTATGCGCTCTTACTTATCGCTCGTTATCGCGAAGAGCTCCATCATGAAGAGTCTCGTTTCGTGGCGATGAGGAATGCCTGGCGCGGAGTTGTTGAACCAATCGCCGCTTCTGGTTCAACTGTTGCGATCGCGCTCTTGCTGTTGCTTCTTGCAAGTCTTTCCAATAACAGAGGACTTGGACCAGTGGGAGCTATTGGTATCGCATGTGCTGTGATCACTGTTCTCTCATTACTTCCAGCTCTGCTTGTTCTCTTTGGTCGTTGGGTTTTCTGGCCACGTATTCCACACTTTGGATCTGAAGATGAAAAGCTCAGTGGTCTCTGGGCAAAGATTGCTCAAGCCACAGCGCGCAAGCCACGTCACTATTGGGTTGCCACCAGCCTGCTCCTTATTATCTTGGCGGGATTTGCATCAACGCTGCACGCAAGCGGAAGCTCAACAGCGCAGAGCTTTACTAAAGTTCCTGATTCAGTAAAGGCGCAGGCCCTTGCACTGAAGTATTTC
>JBAXNY010000219.1:0-1597 GCA_037133535.1 Actinomycetes bacterium | reverse complement strand
CTTCATATTCCTTGGGATAAGGTCGGTGATTACAAGCATCTCGCAGATTACGCAGCTGGCCTTGGAGTGCGTCTTGGCACAATTAACTCAAATACATTTCAAGATGATGATTACAAATTAGGTTCGGTCTGCCATCCCGATGCCAAGATTCGTCAAAAGGCGCTCGACCATCTCTACGAGTGCATCGAGATCATGGATAAGACAGGCTCCACTGATCTAAAGCTTTGGTTTGCCGACGGTACTAACTATCCCGGGCAGGATAATTTGGCAGCACGTCAGGATCGCTTATCTGAAGCCCTTCGTAAATGCTATGACCGGCTAGGCCCAGACCAACGGATGCTTCTGGAATACAAGTTCTTTGAGCCAGCTTTTTATTCAACGGATGTTCCTGATTGGGGAACTTCATATGTGCACTGCCTTGAACTCGGCGAGAAGGCAATGGTCTGCGTTGATACTGGCCACCATGCGCCAGGCACCAACATTGAATACATAGTTGCCTTTCTGCTTCGCAAGAAACGCCTTGGAGCATTCGACTTCAATTCACGCTTCTATGCTGATGATGACTTAATTGTTGGTGCGGCAGATCCCTTCCAACTCTTTCGAATTATGCACGAGGTAAATCAAAACGGTGGTTTTGATGTAGGAACCCCCGTCTCTTACGTACTCGATCAATGCCACAACATTGAACCAAAGATTCCCGCACAGATTCGTTCCATTACCAATGTGCAAGAAGCTGTCGCTAAGGCTCTTCTTGTCGACCATACTGCGCTCAAGAAGGCCCAACTAGAAGGTGATGTGCTTGCTGGTAATGACATCTTGATGCACGCTTACAACACTGATGTTCGTCCACTTCTTGATGAACTTCGTAGCGAGATAGGCGTTGAAGCAGATCCAAAGAGTGCATATGCTCGAAGTGGATATGCAGAAAAAATTGCAGCAGAACGAGTTGGCGGCGTTCAAGCGGGATGGGGCGCATAATGACAGTACCGAAAGTTGTAAAAGAACTTCTGGAACGCAGTAACTTTCTAGGTTCAAACCCAAAATTTACTAATTTCGCCGGTGGCAATACATCGGCAAAGGGTTCAATCACCAATCCTGCAACAGGAGAAGAGACCACGGTGCTCTGGGTTAAGGGTTCGGGTGGCGATCTCGGCACGATGACTGAATCTGGCTTAGCCGCCCTCGTACAGGAGAAATTTATAGCGCTCAAAAAAGTTTATCGCGGCGTTGAGCATGAAAATGAGATGGTTGCCCTTTTTGATTACTGTCTCTTCGGCACATCCAAAGCAGCCCCCAGTATCGACACAACAGTGCATGCGCTTATTCCATTTGATCATGTTGATCACCTTCATCCCGATTCGATAATCGCTCTTGCCACATCAGTTGCTGGTAAAGAGTTAACTCGTGAATGTTTTGGCGATGAGATTCTCTGGGTTGATTGGCGCCGTCCGGGATTCCAACTTGGGTTAGATATGGAAAAGATTGCCAGCGAAAACCCCAAGGCAAAGGGTTGCGTTCTCGGAGGACATGGCCTAACAACCTGGGGTTCAACAAGTAAAGAGTGTCAAGAGCGGTCTATCGCAGCAATCACTAAGGC
>JBAXNY010000218.1:0-1599 GCA_037133535.1 Actinomycetes bacterium | reverse complement strand
CTGGTCTATTTTCCTTGGTTTCAATTCCCGCAAACATTCTGGCTGAACCGGTTGTGGCACCGATAACAGTTATTGGATTCATTGCTGCAATCATCTCGCCAATAATTCCTGGAATTTCACATCTGCTTCTCGTACTTATCAAACCGCTCGCACAAATGATTGTTTGGATTTCAAACTTTGCATCAGGACTTCCAGTATTGATGTTGCCCAAGAGCTATTTAGGTTCGGCAATCGCGCTCTTGATAATTGCGCTAGTCAAGTTGCGAAAGTGGCTTGCGCTATCTCTTCTCTTGGCGGCAGCAATTCTGGTGATAGCGCTTCCAGGGCGATGGCCTGGCACAAATTGGAGCGTTGCAAATTGCAATGTGGGACAGGGCGATGGCTTAGCAATTAACTTAGGCAACCATGAAGCGCTAGTAATTGATGTTGGGCCAGACCCGAAACTTATGGATAAGTGCCTTAAAGATTTGAACATCGAGAGAATTCCCTTGCTAGTACTTTCACATTTTCATGCCGATCACGTTCATGGATTGGATGGAGTATTAGCGGGGCGAAAAGTTTCAAGTGTTTGGGTATCAAACTTTGATCAACCTAAAAGTGAACGAGATACCGCGGTGTTGCTGCTTAGAAATATCCCAATTCACCAAGCGACTACTGGAGAGGCTGTTAGATTTCAAAGTGCAAAAGGTCAGGTAGAAATTCAAGTTCTCTGGCCAAGTAAAGTGCAATCAAATTTCGATGTTCTGCCTGGTGATGGCTCTGCAATAAATAATTCGAGTATTGCCCTACTTATAACTGTGGGAAATTTACGGATATTTTCGGCCGGGGATTTAGAGCCACAAGCACAGGAAGCAATGCTCGCACTTACCAAGATTGCTCCAGTCGATATCTATAAAGTTTCGCACCACGGCTCTTCATTTCAATACCTGCCATTGTTGTCGGCGCTGCATCCTAAAATCGCCTTAATCAGCGTTGGCGCGGGAAATAGTTATGGTCATCCAGCAGCTAGCACCGTGAACGCGCTGCAATCAATAGGTGCAAAGGTCCTACGCACCGATCAAGATGGTGCCCTATCGGTTGACGAGGCCCTTAAGATCAGAACTAAGAGAAATGATTGGTGGAATATTTCGTGGGGATAACGCTATTGCAAGGCGGAGAATCACTCCTTGCCGACCGCGCAATCTCGGATGTAGTCGCAAAATTTAAAGGCGCTACTGTAACTATTCTTGAAGCTGGCGAATTAGAACTTGGCGGAATCACAGACGCACTTGCACCATCCCTCTTTGGCGATGCCCGGGTAATTGTTATTAAAGAGATTCAAGATTTGGCCGCTGAACTTGGCGAGGAAATTACTGCATATTTAGAAGCACAAGATGAGAGCGTGGAATTAGTTCTCTGGCACAAGGGTGGCGTAAAAGGAAAAGCTCTCCTTGAGAAAATTAAGAAAAATAAACCAACTGTCGTAGCTTGCGATGTAATCAAGAAAGATGGCGAGAAATCTGATTTCATTCGCGCAGAATTCAAACGTCTTGGCCGCACGATTTCCACCGAAGCGGTTCAAGCGCTCTTAGATGCGTTGGGAAGTGATCTCCGCGAATT
>JBAXNY010000217.1:0-1650 GCA_037133535.1 Actinomycetes bacterium | reverse complement strand
CATTGGATGTTGTCAGCCCCCGTGGGAAATCGATGGCGCTCGCAGAACCATGTACGGCTTCGCGATCTATTGCAGGTCCGCCGGGAAAACCTAAATCTAGAATACGTGCAATTTTATCGAAAGCTTCTCCTGCTGCATCATCCATCGTTGCACCAAGTTTTGTAATTGATCGTGTGATGTCATCTACTTGTAGAAGTGATGAGTGTCCGCCGCTAACAAGAAGTGCGATGGTGGGATCGGTTGGTCGGTCGTGAGTTAAATAATCAACGGAAACGTGTGCAGCTAAATGGTTAACGCCATATAAAGGTCGGCCAAGTCCTTGCGCCAATCCACTTGCCGATGCAACACCAACAAGTAGGGCTCCGATTAAACCAGGGCCTGCCGTAACCGCAACTGCATCAATATCTGCAAGTGCAATCTTTGAATCTTTCAGCGCTCGTTCAATGCTTGGCAACATCGCCTCAAGATGTGCACGAGATGCGATCTCTGGAACTACTCCCCCAAATCGAGCATGTTCATCAACGCTTGATGCAATGACATTAGCCAGCAAGGTACGCCCGCGAACAATGCCGATAGCTGTCTCATCGCATGAAGTTTCGATTCCCAGAACAATTGGCTGCATTATGCGAAATCCTTTCGCATCACAAATGCATCTTTACCTGGACCGTAGTAATCCATGCGCACTGAAATCTTCATATAGCCAAGCCCCTTATAGAGCTCGATCGCCGATTCATTGGTGTGCTCAACTTCCAGCATCATGGCGCTTGCTCCGCGCTCAGTAGACCACTGCTCTATCTGTCGGATAAATTCCTTAGCGATTCCCTGCCTGCGATATTGAGGCAGTACTGCGACGGTAAGGATGTCTGCCTCAACTCCAGCTGCTGGAAGAAAAACACCGCAATAACCAACGATAGTGTTTCCGCTTTCAGCAACAGACATAAATCGAGTTGTTGGAATACCTGCAAACTCTTCCTTAAATTGCGCCGTGTTCCATGGCGAATACGGAAATAGCTGCTTCTCATAAGATGCAAGGACAGGAATATCGAGAGCAATAGGTTGTCGATATGTAATCATGCGCGCTCCGCAGTCGGTACCGCATCGGGGCGACGCAAGTACATGGGTTCGGTGACATTCTGTAAATGCGAAAGTGCAACCAACTTCTTCATATCTGGATACTGATCAATAATAAATCCTTCAACTTCAACCGGTTTGCTTACAGCCGGCCCTTCAATACGAACACCATCTTTATACCGAGCCCAATAAATTTCTTTACGGCGGGCATCGATTGCAACTGTGTACTCGCTCTGATTAATATCAATGGCATCGAGTGAACACACGCCAATGACTGGAATATTGCGAGCTAGCCCAAATGTGTGTGCGAAAGATATTCCAACTCGAAGTCCTGTAAATGGCCCAGGCCCCATACCTACAACTACTTGCTGCGGTGGAGCTGAGACCTTGAGCGCTTGCGCAACAAGTTGCGAGATTGCCCGTCCATGGTCAGTTGCACCTTCATGAAACGTGTCAAAGAGCACGTTGTCGCCGTCAATGATTCCAACAATGGTGCGCGAAGTAGATGTATCAATTGCAAGTGTTGGAGTCATAGCTTCAAATCTTGCCAGCGGGCGCCTACTGGAGTAATCGTTACTT
>JBAXNY010000216.1:0-1650 GCA_037133535.1 Actinomycetes bacterium | reverse complement strand
TCAGTGGTAGAAATCGCGATCAACTGCTCTTTCAAGAGCAAGATAAAGTTGCCGAATACCTCAAGTACTCCGATGCGGATGCACTCATGGCAGAGCTTGCTACATCGGCTCGCACCGTTGACTATGTCATTCAATCGATGTGGCATCGCATTGACCATCGCGGCAAAGATGGCTTAGGAAGATTTTTGCGCAAGCCACGAGTTACTTCGGTAGCAAAGAACATCAGTGTTTTTCACCAAGAAGTAATCATTGATCACGACATTGATTTCAAATCTGATCCGGTACTGCCACTGCGTGCTGCAGCAACTGCGGCGCAACTTGGTCTGCCACTCTCGCTTGATTCATGTATTCAACTAGCTGCTAATTTTCATGAGTTACCTAATCCATGGCCACGCGAAGCCAGAGAGAATTTAGTTGCGCTGATCGGTGCCGGTAGTGCGATGGTGCAAGTGTGGGAAGCCCTTGATCAAGAAGGAATCATCACTGACTTACTGCCAGAGTGGTCGCCACTTCGCTCACTACCGCAGCGCAATGTTCTGCATCGTCACACCGTGGATCGCCACATGGTGGAAACCGCGGTACATGCCGCCGCTCTTACTCGAGCGGTACATCGACCAGATCTACTTCTTGTTGCAGCGCTCTTTCATGATTTAGGAAAAGGAACACAAGCCGATCACAGCGTTCGTGGCGCCGAATTAATTGTGCCCCTTGTGCGACGCCTGGGATTTCCTGAAAGTGATGTAAAGACCCTTGAACTCATGGTGGCTCATCATCTTTTAATTTCAGCAACTGCAACTAGGCGCGATCTTGATGATCCAGCAACAGTTGCGAGCATCATCGCGGTGATTCCTGATGTTCAAACTCTTGAGCTATTACACGCACTTAGTATCGCCGATGGTGAAGCAACGGGTAGAACCGCATGGAGTCCATGGAAGGCGAGCTTGGTTGCAGATTTAGTAAATCGAGTTCGCATTGCCATGTCTGATAACACGATTGCGCCAGAACCAGAACTCTCGGCAGAGCAGAGAGCATTTGCCGAAATTGGCGCGCTTCGAGTGGACGTTCTTGAACACGATGGTGATTATGCAATTGAAATCATTGCGCCAGATCGTCCTGGATTGCTCTCTGTTGTCGCTGGAGTATTAAATCTGGCTCGCCTCGATGTGAGATCTGCCAGAACTAGGTCCCATGGAAGCGCCGCAGTAATGCGCTGGATTGTTTCACTCGATCCCTTTGCTAGCGCACCGACTGCAGATAAATTGCGCAGCGATATTGATGCAGCGCTGCAAGGAAAAGCTAACCTAGAAAATCGATTGGCAGAGCGCGCCAGGGCGTACGACCAACTTCCTTCCATTGCAGTTCCACCCGCAATTGTTGAAACTTTTCCTGATGCATCAAGTGCGGCAACTGTTTTAGAGGTTCGCAGTCACGATCGGGTGGGCTTGCTTTTTCGCATCGGTGATGCAGTCACTCGTTCTCGTGTAGATATTCGTTCTGCCATTGTCACCACGCTGGGCGCTGAAGCTATCGACACCCTCTATGTCTTGGAGATTTCCGGTGAACAGTTAACGCCTGAGCGAGCTAGGGAAGTAGCGGCAAAAATAGAGGAATCACTGCGCTAGTAAGTAGTATCAGCACCTATGTTTGAAT
>JBAXNY010000215.1:0-1661 GCA_037133535.1 Actinomycetes bacterium | reverse complement strand
CGACTACAGAAAAAAGAGATTGATTTAGTAGTGCGCTATCCCCGACTACTCCGCAATGTTCTCGGCTCAATGTCTGGCTTTATGAGCATGATCGCTAATTCTGGTGGAACACCGATGACGGTCTATCTACTTCTTCGCAAGAATTCAGTGATGAACTTTCTCGGCAATAACGCCTGGTTCTTCTTTATTCTCAACGCGAGCAAGGTCCCCTTCACGCTGGCTCTGGGAATTCTGCAATTTCATTCAATCCACTACATCGTTCCTGCGCTCCCAACGGTAGCAATTGGTGCACTCCTTGGCCGCCGAGTAATTTCGAAAGTCAACATCGAGCTCTTCCAGAAAATAACACTGATCTCTGCTGCCGCAGCTGGACTTAACTTAATCCTTAATAATTAACGATTGGATTTGAGAATAATCTTCTCAGGGCTCCCCGCAACATAACCAACACCGATCAAAATCACACCAAGCCCAATTATGAAATAAAGAGCATTGTTCCAGTTCTGCGTAGTATCAAAGATGCCACCAACAATTCCTGGAGCCAAAGTAGCCATTGAATAACCGACCCCTTGGGCCATGATGGAAAGTGATCGCGTCTCTTCGGCTTCAACGCTGCGCGAAACTGTGAGAACTAGTGAGAGCGGGAAGGCAAATGCGAATGCAAAACTTGAAAGAAAGAGCCAGGGGACAATATTTCCGCCGTAACCAAAGACAATTCCAGTAAATGACACTGTCATCGCTATGGCAATCAGCGAAAGAAGAATGCGGAAGTCCTTCAATTTAGATGCAAAATAAGGTGCACCCATTCCAACTGCAGAGCCGGCGAATCCAGTAACAGATAACCAGAAACCTGCGTGACTGAGCGTGAAACCCTTCGCCACCAAAATAGTTGGCATCCATGTTCCTGAGCCGTAACCCATCATTGCCTGAATTCCAAAGAAGCCACCAATGCTCCATGCCCCAGGTTTACGGAGTAACTCTCGATGGAATTTAGTTGGAGCGGCGATGTGTAACTCACTGGAGATCCTTGAATTGCGCCAGAGCCACCATGCAGATGAGAGGACACCCACAACAATCCACGGGACCATTGCCAATCGCCAACCCCATGAAGTGGCCCGAGATAGTGGAGCCGCTGTAGCAACTGCAATATTGGCGAAGACCACCATCATGGTGATGTAGACACCGGTGATTAATCCTGAATGCTCTGGCATGTTCTCTTTCACCCATACCGGAAGAGAGAAATTTAGCACTGCAATTGCGATTCCCACAGTCAGTGAAGAGAAGAAGAGAAGCGGAACATTTCCAACTGCCCGAATAAACATCGCCAAGGTAAGAATGACCAACGCCATAGCGATTACTCGATTGGTGCCGCCAATTCTTCCGATGAGCGGCATGAGTAAAGCGCTGGCTGCAAATGCCAGGACTGAGAGTGATGTAAGAAAAGAGAGAAGAAAAGAGCTGAGGTGATACTCCTCTTTAAGAATCGGCATGAGCGGGCTCATAATCGCAATTCCGGTTCGCATATTTACCGCTGCGATAAAGATCGGCAGACTCTTACTTATTGCTTGACGATTATTCACAGATAAAACCCGAAAGAGGAAATGAGATTAGCAATCTATTTTTTGCCGGTTGGTAGCAATCTCATGTCACCAGTATGTGGCCAG
>JBAXNY010000214.1:0-1663 GCA_037133535.1 Actinomycetes bacterium | reverse complement strand
CAACACTTGATACTGCATAACGAATTTTTCCGACCAATAACCAGGTAGCACGAGCCTCATCGCCATGTTGAAATTGCGTAGCTAACGAGATCTTAGGAAGTGCCTTCAAATTAAGTGCGCAGATCCGCTCCTGGCAGGAAAACAGGAGTGAAGAGCCATCAGTTGCAAGTGGGCCATCTGTTAATCCAAACTCATCGCTAGTTGCATTATTGACCGTACTTGTCGTTGTTTCACTTGAAATCGTTGTCCAACGAAGCGCGACTGGCTTTGGAATTGAAAGTGAACTCGCCATAAGCCAAGCCGCAGTTAATCCCTGTGGTGTCTTCGCTAGTGTTACTTGATAACCAGGAACCATCAGATCACTGCCGGTCGTATCGAATTGCTGATAGACCCAATCACTTGTCGATGTTCCGGTACGAGATGCAAGGCGAATTTCACCGGCAGTCGCGCGATTTCGAGAGTTTATGTCGAGTACGCAATCGTAGAGAAGATAGGTCTTGGTGCCACTGACAACCGCGTTCAGATGGAATGCGACATCTCCCATCGTGTGACCTTCAGTCTTCTTCTCACCGTCAACGATTTCATAATTCCAACTCCCTGCGGCAGCTTTAAGGGAGCGGTTTGCGCCTAACAAGATGCCTTGGCTCTCATCGCGATAGAAGACTTGGATTGCTGTGGATGTTGCAGCACATGCATTAGAGATACTGACATCACTTTTACTTCGAACGCGTTGTACTTCTTGATACGGCTGAACAATCGGGCCATTTCCATCGACAACTTCATACGACGCTTTAGCTCCATCATATTTTGCATAACGTAAATCTTTGTCACTTTGATCAACATAGAAGAGGTGAAGTACTTGTTTACCTACAACACCACTAACGCAGGCAGAGATTTGGCCTCCCATAGGATGGCTACTTCGTCCATCCTTATTGGTGTTGCCATCTAGAACACTCTTAAGCCAGCTCTTGCCGCTCCAAGTAGCAATTTTGAGTAAGCCACTCTTACCGTCACTATAAATCACGAGTGGTTTTCCATTTAAAGTTGCAGTCGCTAGTGATTTTCCATCTGCCGTGGAGTCAAGAATTGTTGCCGGCCATGCTGATTGTGGTGTCACTAAGAGGGTAGTCACTGGAACCGAATTTCCATTCGGTGCAATTGCGGAGAGAGCGAAACTATAAGGAGTGCCGTTTTTCAATCCAGAGACTATTACTGGGCTGGTATTCGTGCGGAGCGTCTTACCGCCTTGCATAATTTTGATTTCATATTGTGAAACCTGCGATGCGCGTGCGTTGATGGGCGGATCGAAGGTAATAACTGCGCTGCCATCTGAGACTATTGCACGAGGATTGCGCACTACAGATGGAACACCTGCTGGAATTCCAATCTCTGGCTTATTCCGTAGATCCAACATCATTGCAGCTAGTAGTGGACCAAGTTCATGGAAAGTTTCACCGGGTCCAAGATTTGGTGTCATTACTGCATCTCTTCCGGATGCTTTGAATGTTTCTTCATCGAGATGGCTTACTGATGAACCACCTTGGTACTGACTTGGCGTATAGAGAAGTGGTGAAATATTTCCATTCGCAGCTTTGCCTAACGGACCGGTCCAGATAAGAGTGCGACGAAGTGCGCGACCAAACTCAGCAGATGGTGAAGGTAG
>JBAXNY010000213.1:0-1664 GCA_037133535.1 Actinomycetes bacterium | reverse complement strand
AAGTACAAGAATGGTGCAACTGGAACTGGCCATTGCGATTTAGATTTCACTCACCTACAGAATGAATGCATTATTACCGGCACTAAGGGAAGCATTAAAGTTCCCTCTTATGTCTTGCCTGGTTTAGATGACCGTGTAATTGTTACTATAAAGGGCAAAGAGCGCACAGAGTATCTAGGAAGAATCTCCACCTATTCCTATCAATTGCAGGCATTTGCCGGCTTTATTCGTGGCACAAATACTGTTCTTACTGGCATGGACGATTCTCTGAAGAATGCCGCAATGATTGATGAGATCTACCTTGCAGCTGGCATGAAATTGCGCCCTGCGCCACTAATGAAGCTTTAACCAGCCCAGCGCATTGGTCCGGTAAACCTTCTCCAACACATCTTGGGAAAGATTGAGTCCAGATACTGTCCAATTTCCTTGGCGCGGTATTTCATACTCAGGATCGTAAGAGAAATCTTTATCATCACTTTCTAGGAATCTAAAGAAGGTGCGATAACCGCTGCGAGTAGGTGGAAAATCATCGGTGCCAAAGAGAATGCGATCGGCGAAATCTTCAATGAACTTCTTAGTTTCACGGGGCTTGCGGCCGATCTCGCCAACTCGTCCGCCTAAATCAACGCAGAAATTTGGATAAGCGGTGAGCATGCGCGCAACCCAGTCAAGATTTTCAGCATAGCAACCCACATGTGCGCCAAGAAATGAAGTTTGTGGATGCGCTGCAATGAGATTTTCTAGTGAATCCATTAATTGCATAAAGGTGGGCATACCTGTCCCACCAAACCACCAATCAGGGTGTGCTTGAAGTTCGTGTAATCGCTCATTCTTCTCATCCATGGGAGTAAAGAAGGCAACTGGATCTGCAGTATGAATTGTGATTGGTAAATCTAACTCTGCAGCTAAGTCAAAGACTTCGCTGATTCGCGTATCATCGGGCAGAATAAGTTTGCCGGCATCGTCGCGATAATGCAGACCAAGCGTCTTCCAGACTTTTAAGCCACGTGCACCGCGTGCTGCGTTATCGCGCAATTGAGCAAGAAGTGGCTTAACTCCACCTGATTGAAATAACTCCCAATCTAAATGGCAATAAGTAATGAATCGCCCTGGGTATTTTGCGTCGTAGCGTTCGATGTTTTCGGAAAGCTCTGCGCCCCACTTGCCATCAAGATTGACCAGAAGTTCGACATTTGCTTCATCTAATAAATCAATTAACTTTTCGCGCTCTGGGAAGAGCCAATCATTAGATGGCGAGAGCCACCGACCCACATGATTATGTGCATCGATGGCTCTCACCCGAGCTTGAACTATTTGCGTCAAGGAACTTAAGCTCCCTTTTGTACAGCCTCAATCATCGCTTGGATATATCCATTTGCGAAGGCGCGACCACGGTGTCCCCATGGAGTATCACCATGAGTATGTGGAACGTGGTCATCAATAAAGAAGCCATCAAAGTTGTGCTTGTGATAGATCTTCATCGCTTTGAACATATCTACATAGCCAGTGTTCACAAACTCCTCATAGAAGTTTGGAACTTTGCCAGAGACGTTGCGGAAGTGAACATAGAGAATCTTCTTACGTGATGCGAAGTAATCGATCATCTCGTAGATGTCATCCTTCATTTCCGAGAAGGTGCCTTGGCAGAATTCAATGCCATTTGA
>JBAXNY010000212.1:0-1683 GCA_037133535.1 Actinomycetes bacterium | reverse complement strand
CTAGAAGGTGAAGTCTTCTCACTTATCGGGCCAAAGCGTTTTGATGTGCCGTGGAAAGAGATTGAATCCCAGGGCTACATCGCACCAGCTGAATGTATTGAGGTACGAGTAACTCTCAATGAGAATGAGCGTTTAACTTATGCCACCGCCGAACCTGAAGAGCGCTATCGCTACTGCGCTACTACTCGATCAAAGCGCAATGTAGTTGAAGCGATCGCAAGCCATCATAAAGATGATCAATTATTAGTTATCGGTCAGTATCTGGATCAACTCGATGAACTTGCCGAGTTGTTAGGCGTTCCAGTGATTAAGGGTGAGACACCGGTGAAAGAGCGCGAGCGACTCTTCCAAATGTTCCGAACTGGAGAGTTGAAATGTCTTGTGGTCTCTAAAGTTGCTAACTTTTCGATTGATCTACCCGATGCAACAATTGCAATTCAAGTCTCTGGCGCATTTGGTTCACGCCAAGAAGAGGCGCAACGCCTCGGTCGAATCTTGCGACCTAAGTCCGATGGCCGCACCGCAAAGTTTTACTCCGTTGTTTCGCGTGACACGATTGATCAGGATTTTGCACAGAACCGTCAGAGATTTTTGGCGGAACAGGGTTACGCCTATCGAATCATTGACGCTGACGATGTTTTTCAAGGGAAGTTCTAAAGCGATCTACATCCACTCGCCAAAAATCATGGTGCTCCCCATCGATCTGAATAACTGGAATTTGTTCGCCATAAAGCTGCTCTAAATCTGGATTGCCATCGATGAGTTTTACTTCAATCTCAAAGGATAATTCCTCACGCAATCCGTTGAGCAAAGATATTGCATTTTCACAGAGATGGCAGCCAGTCCGCGAGTAAACCGTAACGATAGTTTTCACATCTCATCTTCTCACCCTGATAGCGTTTGCACCTATGCGGGCCCGAATTCATCCCCACCTACGCGTCTTTGCAATTACTGCAACGCTCGTAATCTCGCTATTGCCTGCTTCATCTGCGCAGGCGCTGCCACAATTTAAACAAATTCCAGCAAAGGTGTGGGGTCACACATACATTGGAGCCGCTTCCAAAGTTGGCGCCAAACTTAGCGCGCAAGCTCCAGGAATAAAGTTAGAAGCTAAAAGTAAATTTAATGTGGAGTACACAAATTTTCCTGATTGGGCAGTTAAAGATATGCAAGCTGCCCTCAATGTTTGGGCAGCAAATTTTCAATCTGATGTTCCTATTGAAGTAACTGCCACATGGCGTCGTGCTGCCAATCCAGATGAATTAGGAAGTGCACGAGCGGTAGATCTCTTCGGTGGATTTGCTGGTGCACCAGACCCGAATCTCTTCTATCCATCGGCTCTTGCAAATGCACTTGCAAAGAAGGATTTGGATAAGAGGGCTAAAGACATCATCATCACCGTTAACTCTGACCCATCAGTGGGATCTTGGGATGTGCGCAATGATGGAACGCCACGCGCAACTGAATTCGATCTTCAATCTGTTTTAATCCACGAACTTGCACATGGATTGGGCTTTCTCTCAAATAGCACTTATGTATCTGGTTTAGGACTTGGACTTTGGGAAGACCCCGGTCCAACTGCATATGATGCCTACATTCGAACTCCAGATAACCAAAGAGTCTCAGATCTACCTTCACCATCTGCTGAGTTTGGTCGCGCACTTCGTCGCACTCTTATCTGGA
>JBAXNY010000211.1:0-1686 GCA_037133535.1 Actinomycetes bacterium | reverse complement strand
GTGCCAGGAAATGAGGTTGATTCATTAATAATTAACGCTGCTGAATCTAAATTCTCACCGATACTCTTACAAGCCGACTCCACAAAAGTTAGATCTGGTTTGCGCTCGTTATCTAAAGGAGTAGGGACTGCAATTACAACAACTTCCGCCCCGCGAATGTCCGAGGCGCCACTTGTTGCACGATACTTTCCACTCTTAATCAAGCCTGCAAGCAGTGAACTTTCAACACCTTCAATGTGAGAATTACCAGAGTTCAGTTGCTCAACCAAAGTGCTATTCATGTCAAAACCAGTTACTTCATGGCCTTTCCCAGCAGCAGCTACCGCGATCGTGAGGCCAACGTAGCCTTGGCCAATAATGGAAACTTTCATATTATTTCTTTAGGTAAATTTTCCGGTATGGATCCAAGCGATCCATCTGGGCCTCGGCTGCTGCACGCTCTTCTGGGGTAATTTTGGTTGAGAAGGTGATTAGCGTGTATCCATCAAAGTAATTGGGATTCGCCTTCACAATTTTACGTGCTAATTCCAAAGCGATGTCTTCCTGTTTATTTTGATAAAAGAGTTGACTTGCCCGGGCTGCGCGCTCGGAGTCTAATGGCCAGGAATTAATCGCACTTACAGCAGCACGTAAATTGCCGACCTTTATAGCACTTTGAAATTTTGCATCAGAAACAAATGGCGGTAGGGCTATAAGTAAACCAACCAGAAAGCCAACTATCCCAAATACTGCAACCGCAGCGGATGAAGTTGATCCCTGAGCATTTCGAACCTTTTTACCATTGACCTTGGCCAGTGTTGAAACACTTTCACCCTGAGAATGAATCTTTTCATAGGCAATAATCGCTCCGCCCAGAATCCATCCCCAGACAGCAAGACCGATCTGGTTGATACTGATTACCGATTGAACTTGATAGCAAGTCCAAGCAACAAAGAGGGCAACAAATGTCGCGTCATATTCGCGTGAGCGACGGATAATTTTGAATGCAGAGTGCAACACAAATCCCAGGATTGCCAAATAGAAGATGAAGTAGATGTAGCCATTCGTGGCAAGTGCATCAATCCACACATTGTGCGCAGCATTAGAAATTGTGGCAAAGCCTGGGAGCACAAGTGCCGCATGCGTGGAACGTGCACTCCGATACCAATCACCAAAAGTGTCATACCCAACACCAAAAATTGGATGGTCGTTAGCCATCTGCAAACCTGCGTGCCAATAAGAACCGCGCAGTGATACTGACGTTTTATAGATGTATTGAGTAAGAGGGCCCTTCTGTAAGGCACCCGCCAAAGCAAAGAGTCCAACAACTGCGACAACCAGTGAATAACCAACCGTCAATAACTTACCTTTTGTACGACTTAGAACTAAAAAGAATCCAATAATCACGAGGCCAAGGGCTGTGACCGCCAAACCTTGAATTGCATGCGAGCGCTTAATTTCATAAAGGCCAAGAAGAAAAGCTGGTACAACGCTCGCCCTAAAGGCCACGCTCTGACCTTTGCGAAAGGCAAGCGCGAGTGCTGAAGTGATTGCTAATCCCAAAAATGCAGAGATAAAATCAGGATTGCCGAAAGTTCCTAAAATCGTATTGTATGGATTAGTCCAAGGGATCGGATCTTTTCCCCACATAGCAATTGCGCAGTAAAGGATGTTGATGCCACCTGCTATGAGAAGTGCCCCTACGAC
>JBAXNY010000210.1:0-1704 GCA_037133535.1 Actinomycetes bacterium | reverse complement strand
CCTCTATTACAACTCAGCACGACTCTTGGAACCTTAGTTCTCTCCTTGGCCCAGGTAATTCGAATTCGCAATACCTCCTCACTCACTGCAGCAATTGGTTCGGTGACCTTTGATGGTGCTGGCGCAATTATGCAAGGCTCGATTTTGATCATTGGAATTCTGGCGATTCTTCTCATCGCCGATCAAGAGAATTTCACACCAGTTGCAGCAGCGCTGCCAGGCTCCGAGGAAGAGCGAGAGTCACTTCTTACTGGTCATCAACTCACTGAAGTATTTCCACTCACACTCTTTGCAATTGCTGGCATGTTGCTCTTTCCAGTGTCTAGTGACTTAATCACGCTCTTTGTCGCACTGGAAATGCTCTCGTTGCCGCTCTATCTCATGGCTGGTCTCTCTCGCCGTCGCCGTCTGCTTTCGCAAGAGTCAGCGCTGAAATATTTCTTACTTGGTGCTTTCTCGTCCGCATTCTTCCTCTTTGGCGCCGCCTTCCTTTATGGCTATTCCGGAACGCTTTCATTTGCCGGAATTCATGAAGCTGTTGCAGGCAACGGATCCAACAGCGTCTTTCTATTGATCGGCATTGTCTTCTTATCAGTCGGACTTCTCTTCAAAGTTGGCGCTGCGCCATTCCATGCTTGGACCCCTGATGTTTATCAAGGTGCACCTACTGCAGTGACTGCATTTATGGCAGCTGCAACAAAAGTTGCAGCATTCGGCGCGATGCTACGAATTTTCTACACAGTATTTGGTGGAGTTGCAGATCTATGGCGCCCCGTCATGTCGTTGATTGCCATCGTCACGATGTTTCTTGGCTCGCTGGTTGCAATTGCCCAACGCGATGTCAAACGTATGTTGGCTTACTCATCCATTGCTCACGCCGGTTTTCTTCTTACTGGAGTCCTCGCACTGAACAAAGCCGGACTTGATGCCACACTCTTCTATCTCTTTGCCTATGGCATCGCGACACTAGGTGCATTCGCAGTTGTGACGCTCGTGCGTGATTCCGCTGGAGAAGTTACCGATCTCAATCGTTGGTCAGGTCTGGGAAAGCGTGCGCCATTTGTTGCAACGCTCTTTGCTGGTTATCTCTTAGCTTTTGCCGGTATTCCTCTTACTAGTGGATTTATCGGAAAGTTTTCAATCTTCTCAGCAGCTTATGAGAGTGGAAATAAGGCAGTTGTTATTGCTGGTGTACTTTCAAGTGCGATTGCCGCTTTCTTCTACATTCGCGTGATTGTTTTAATGTTCTTCACCGAAGCTAGCGATGAAAGTGCCAGCGTATTGATTCCATCGAGCCTTACACGAATCACGCTCCTAGTCACTGCGGCGCTAACGCTCATTCTTGGCGTCTACCCAGCACCGCTCTTGAATTTCATACATTCACTAGCCCTCTTTATTCGCTAAAGTTTGGCCAATGGCGACAATTGGCATTCCCAATGTTTCACCAGCGTTGGAGCTCGACTTAACTTCTAGGTTGGTTCAAGTTGAGACTCTGCTCGGTGAGCACATTAAGGGCGATTACCCACTAGTTGATGAGACTTCACATCATTTAATTGCAGCAGGTGGCAAGCGCCTTCGCCCACTTCTTACTCTGCTCGCCTCTCATTTAGGCGATCCCAACCGTTCTGGAATTATTGAGGCCGCTGTAGTCTGCGAACTTACCCACTTAGCCACTCTCTATCACGATGATGTTATGGATGAAGC
>JBAXNY010000209.1:0-1722 GCA_037133535.1 Actinomycetes bacterium | reverse complement strand
ATTGCACTGCGAGCAGCACGCGATGGTGCAAGTGTTGCGATTGCAGCTAAAACCACCGAGCCGCATCCAACTCTGCCCGGGACGATTTTTACTGCCGCAAAAGAGATAGAAGCAGCCGGGGGTAAGGCGCTGCCAATTCAATGTGATATTCGTGATGAAGCGCAGATCGCAGACGCTATTGCGCAGACTGCGCAAGTCTTTGGCGGCATCGACATTCTCATCAATAATGCCAGCGCAATTAACCTCACTAAAACTGAGGCAACTCCAGCGAAGCGCTTTGACTTGATGTTTGATGTCAATGTGCGAGGTACCTTCTTGACTTCACAGGCTGCAATTCCTTATCTTCGTGAATCGGCAGCCGCCGGTCGCAACCCACACATCCTCACTCTCTCACCACCGCTATCGATGAAGCCAAAGTGGTTTAAAAACCATGTGGCATACACGATGGCGAAATATGGAATGAGTATGTGCGTGCTTGGTATGTCTGAAGAGTTTAAGCGTGATGGAATTGCAGTCAACGCACTCTGGCCACGCACGGCAATTGATACGGCAGCCCTTGCGATGATTCCTGGTATTGATACCAGCACCTGTCGGACTCCAGAGATCCTTTCGGATTCGGCTTACATTATTCTCACGCGAGATAGCAAAGAGTGCACCGGTAATTTCTTTGTCGATGATGAAGTTCTCGCTAGTGAAGGTATTACGGACTTAGATAAATATGCCGTCGTCCCGGGTACAACTGATTTTCTCCTTGATTTCTTTCTAGATTAAGTAGATGCATGTCGACTAGATCAGAGAAGATTAGGCTCGCTCCGAACCTACTCTCTGGTGCCACAGTTGCCGTTGTAGCACTTCCACTTGCCTTAGGTTTTGGTGTCACCTCTGGAATGAGCGCAGCGGCAGGGCTAACTACAGCGATTATCGCTGGCTTTGTTGCAGGCATCTTTGGCGGATCTAAATATCAAGTAAGTGGCCCAACTGGTGCGATGACAGTTGTCCTTATCCCGATCGTTAATAAGTACGGCGTGGTGGCAATTCCATTTCTGGGTTTAATCGCTGGATTAATGGTTCTTACCTTGGCACTCATCCGAGCCGGTGGCATCATCAACCAAATCCCATGGGGCGTTGTTGAAGGCTTCACCGTCGGCATTGCGGCCGTGATTGCGTTGCAACAATTGCCATTAGTTCTTGGTGTAGCAAAAGGGAAAGGGGATAGGTCGCTCCCAGTTGCTTGGCATACCTTGGAAAATGCCTTCGATTCACCAGCTCATCGAAATGTGATCGCCGTTGCAATTCTGACTCTTCTCGTGAAATTTTCGTATCCAAAAATTACCAAGAAGCTAAAGATCAAAGCCCACATACCAGCTAGCTTCTTTGCCATAGTTGCAAGCACCGTGGTCGTAAAAGCCTTTTCGCTTGAAGTACCTCGCATTGGCGACATCCCTCGCAACATTGGCAAGTGGAGTGGCGGCGGAATCTCACTCTCGCAACTTCCGCACCTACTCTGGCCAGCGTTTCTGATCGCACTTCTCTGTGCGATTGAATCACTTCTTTCAGCCCGCGTTGCGGATTCGCTAGTTCACGCACCAATCGATCAGCATTTTCAACCCAACCGCGAATTATTTGGGCAGGGTCTTGCAACGATTGCGGCATCACTCTTCGGTGGGATGCCGGCCACCGGTGCCATTGCCAGAACCAGCGTCAATGTGCGCTCCCAAGCAA
>JBAXNY010000208.1:0-1768 GCA_037133535.1 Actinomycetes bacterium | reverse complement strand
CGAGGTAAGAGTTGGGTATTTGTCAGCGATGGCGCGGGTGTAACACTTTTCTCTGGTCAACTAAAACAAGGTGAGAGTAAGAGTTTCAATAGCAGCGTCGCTCTCTACATCAAAATTGGTGATGCCGGTGCTGTCGATCTTCAGGTAAATGGCAAGAAAGTTCCATCCCTTGGCGGTCCTGGCGTGGTAGGCGAGATGAGATTCACGCCAAAAAGCTAAACACGCGCAAGTAAAGCGCGTAAGATTGCCCGAGTGAAGCGCACCGTTGCATTAGTAACCTTAGGTTGCGCAAGAAATGATGTTGATTCCGAGGAACTTGCCGGTCGTTTAGCAAGTGATGGTTGGCTCCTTGTTGATGATCCAGCAGAGGCAGAAATTGCAGTGATTAACACCTGTGGTTTCATCGAATCTGCCAAGAAAGATTCGATCGATGCAATGTTGCAGGCTGATACTTTGAAAGCTAATGGCATTACAAAAAAGGTAGTCGCAGTTGGTTGCATGGCAGAGCGTTACGGTAAAGAGCTAGCTACTGCCTTGCCAGAGGCAGATGGCATTTTAGGTTTTGATGATTATCAAGATATTTCCGCCAGGCTCTCTTCGATTCTCTCCGGTCACGCCCACGAACCACATGTTCCGCAAGATCGTCGCGCATTACTTCCTATTGCACCAGTAGAACGTGCTGCGGTGCGTGATGAGAAGTACTCTGCAGCGATGGGCGCAGGTGGGGCCGTGATGCGCAAGCGCTTAGATAGCGCGCCATGGGCACCGCTAAAAATTGCATCGGGTTGTGACCGACGTTGTAGCTTCTGTGCCATTCCTTATTTCCGTGGCTCATTTGTATCGCGTCGCCCCACTGAAATTATCACCGAAGCAAAGTGGCTAGCCGACAATGGCGTTTCAGAGATCTTCCTGGTTAGCGAGAACACCACTTCTTACGGTAAAGATCTAGGCGACATTCGCTTGATGGAGAAGATCCTGCCTGATTTATCGGCTATTGATGGTATCGAACGGATTCGCCTTTCATACTTACAACCAGCTGAAATGCGCCCCACTTTAATTCAAGCGATGATCGAGTCAGAGAAGGTAGTGCCTTACTTTGATCTCTCATTCCAACATGCGAGTGAAAAGATCACACGAGCGATGCGCCGCTTCGGTGATACTGAAAAGTTCCTTCATTTAATTTCGCAGATTCGAGTCCTCTCACCTGAGGCGGGAATTCGCTCCAACTTTATTGTCGGTTTTCCAGGAGAGAGCGAGAGCGATTATCAGATGCTCGCTGATTTCCTTAGTGAGGCGAAGTTAGATGCGATCGGCATCTTTGGTTACTCCGATGAAGATAACACTGAGGCACTTGCCTTAGAAAATAAGATTCCTGAGCATGAAATTAAAGCCCGAGTCGATTCACTCTCCTCCTTGGCAGATTCTTTAGTCTCCGAAAGAGCTGCCTCACGCATCGGAAGTACGGTAAAGATTTTGATTGAATCAGAGGAGTCACAAGAGGGTCGCGCAGCACATCAGGGACCAGAAGTCGATGGCACTACAACAATTAAAGGCGGTAATTTTAAAATCGGTCAATGGGTTACTGGTGAGGTAATCGATTCACTGGGTGCAGATTTGATCGCGAGAGCGCTATGACCCGCCGCCGCGAATTTAACTTAGCAAACACAATTACCGTGCTTCGAATTCTTGCGCTACCTCTGGGTGTTTATGCCCTCTTCAAAAATGGTGGCGATGATTCGCACTGGCGCATGATTGCGTGGAGCATCTA
>JBAXNY010000207.1:0-1773 GCA_037133535.1 Actinomycetes bacterium | reverse complement strand
GTTTCAACGATAACTGCCACTGCGCCTGAATCTTTGAGAATCCAATCCACTTGCTCTGCAGAAGAAGTTTCATAGATAGGAACTACACATCCACCGGCAAACCAAATTGCGAAATCCAAGATTGTCCACTCGTATCGAGTACGCGCCATAATTGCAACGCGATCTCCAACGCTAATTCCGGCAGCGATGAGACCTTTTGCAGTTGCGCGAATCTCTTCCTCTACAGCTCGCGCAGTCATTGGCTGCCAACCATCGCCAAGAGGTCGCGACATGGTGATGCGATCTGGTTCAAACCAAGCGCGTTCTGCAATCAGATTGGTGAGATTGCCCGCAGTTGCTGCAGGAATGACGGCGGGATTGGTGATTTCGTTCATGGAGGTAACGCTACTGGGAGAGGCTTGCGAAAGGGAAGATTCCTGAGTTCAATAATTTGAATAAAGTGTTGGTAGCCTTGCGCCTATGTCAGAGCAGAGCGTTTCTACAGTCATTATTGATGCACCCCTGGCCGATGTGGAGGCAGCTCTCTTCGCCGTCGATGCCTATCCGGATTGGCTCACCTCAATCAAGAAGGTCGATGTCATCGAACGTGACTCTGAAAACCGCATCACCAAGGCGAAGTTAGCAATTGATGCCGGGATGATGAAAGATCGAGTGACACTTGATTACGACTGGTCGGCAGCGCCATCAACTCTGTCCTTCACTATGGATGAGGCTGATTTGCTCACACAGATGGATGGCACATATACCCTGAAAGCGATTGATGCGGATACTACTCAGGTGACCTACGAATTAACGGTCGCAGTCTCACTGCCAGTTCCTGCGATGATGATTACAAAGGCGCAGAAGCAGACTATTGATTCCGCTTTGAAAGAGTTGGCCGAGCGAGTTTCATAAATGGGTTACACGATCGGTGTCGATGTCGGTGGAACCAAGGTTCTCGGTGGCGTGGTTGATGAATTCGGTGTTGTTGTAAAAACTGCACGACGAGATACTCCGCGAGAAGGTGGAACTGCGCTCACTCAAGCAATTGCCGATGTAGCTAAAGAGTTAATGGCTGATTACACAGTTGATTCTGTCGGTGTATCAGCGGCAGGTTTTGTCTCATCAGATCGTAAGACCATGCTTGCAACGCCCAATATCGCTGGATGGAATGGCGTTGATTTAGATTCTGAATTAACAGCGCTCATCGGATTACCAGTTGTCATTGAAAATGATGCCAATGCCGCAGCCTGGGGTGAGGCGCGTTTTGGTGCAGGTCGAGGCAGAGACCATATGTTGATGATGACGATTGGTACGGGCATCGGAGGCGGAATTGTTGTTAACGGTGATTTGTATCGTGGAGCATTCGGAATAGCTGCTGAAATTGGACACATTCGTGTTGTGCCCGATGGACATCTTTGCGGATGTGGAGCGCGCGGATGTTTCGAACAATATGCCTCAGGAAATGCGCTGTTGCGCCATGCGCGTGAAGCAATTGCGGCAAGCCCTGATATCGCACGCAATCTTCTCTCTCGTGGTGACGGAACTATTGATGGCCTTACCGGTAAAGCTATTACAGAGGCAGCAAGTGAAGGTGATGCAGTTGCACTCGCGGCCTTTAACACAACAGGTCAATGGCTCGGCGCTGGTATCGCAACACTCTCAGTTATTCTCGATCCCGAATGCGTTGTCATCGGCGGGGGAGTAATCGATGCTGGCGAAATCTTGCTCGCCCCAACTCGCGCAGCGCTAGAGCGATATATGCCCTTTGCCGGCAGACACCCTTACCCAGAG
>JBAXNY010000206.1:0-1778 GCA_037133535.1 Actinomycetes bacterium | reverse complement strand
GACTTGATCTTCCCGCACCACGACATGGGTGCGGCTCAAGGAGCTTTGTTGCAAGGTCGACCATTTGCCGATTTTTATGTTCATGGCGGAATGATTGGTCTCGATGGCGAGAAGATGAGCAAGAGTAAGGGAAATTTAGTCTTCGTCTCTAAATTGATTGCTAGTGGTTTTGATCCTTCAGCGATTCGGATTGCGCTTATGCAAGAAAATTATCGCAGCGATCGGATGTGGGTCGCAGAGAAGATTGATGCGGCGCAGAGATTCCTCGATCACCTTCGACTCTTACTCTCTCGTCCTGAGGTTGCACCGACTGATTCCGTTATCGTGGAAATTATTCAAGCAATTAGCGCCAACCTTGATACACCTGCTGCGCTTTCGGCATTAGAGAAGTGGTGCGTTGAGACTGAAGAAAATGCCACTGGTGGAAATCCTGGCGAACTCTCTCGTGCACTTGATTCGTTACTAGGTATTGCCCTTTAACTTATTCGCTACCGCGTCGCCTTAAATATCTTTCGAATTCCTTTGCGATTGCTTCACCTGAGGCCTCTGGTAACTCTGCCGCATCTTGGGATTGTTCAAGTGCCTTTACATATTCGCCCACTTCGGAATCTTCCTGAGCTAATTCATCTACGCCAAGCTCCCAAGCTCGTGCATCTTCAGGAAGATCGCCTTGCGGAATAGAAACTTCGAGTAAATCTTCAAGCGCATTGATGAGTGCAAGAGATGCTTTGGGTGATGGGGAAGCAGATGCGTAATGTGGGATTGAAGCCCAGAGTGAAATTGAATCGACACCGCGCTTTACGGCGCCATCTTGGATCGCTCCCAAGATTCCAGTTGGGCCTTGATAGTTACTTACCGAGAAGCCATAACGTTCGGCGATGTCTTTACGAGGGGCGCTACCCATAATTGAAATCGGGCGAGTATGTGGCGCATCAGCCAGTAGCGCGCCAAGGGAGAGGAGCATCGAGATTTCTAAATCATCACCGAGGTCTAAGAGATCGCGAGCAAAGCTTTTCCATCGCATGGAAGGCTCAACGCCTTTAACGATGATCAGATCTCTTTCAAATTCAGGAGTGAATACGCCATAAACGAGAGTGCCGGGCCATGAAATGCTCCGCGACTGTGATGCATCGAGAAATACATGTGGTCGATTGACTTGGAAATCGTAAAAATCTTCAGAATCTACTTCGGCGATTACGCGATGTGAGTAGGTGGCAAGGAGGTGAGTAATGGCGCCAGTGGCTGCTTCTCCTGCATCATTCCAACCACTGAAGGCGATCAGCATGATCGGTGAGCGAAGTGCTGGAATCTCTTTAATCTCCACAGATGACACCTTAAGGTAACCTTGTCTCAATGACGACTCAGTTCTCGCCCAGCGCTTCACGCACTGCAGGGGCGTTGCGCACCGCGCTTAGCACGCGAGTAGTCATCGCCGACGGTGCAATGGGCACGATGTTGCAGGAGGCAAATCCCAGCTTGGAGGATTTCCAAGGACATGATGGTTGTAATGAAATTCTCAATGTTTCACGCCCAGACATCGTGCGCACCGTCCACGAGGCCTATTTAGAAGTCGGCGTTGATGCAATTGAAACAAATACCTTTGGTGCCAACTGGGCGAATTTAGCTGAGTATGGTATTGAATCGCGAATTTACGAATTAGCGAAAGCTGGCGCGGTAATTGCGCGTGAAGTCGCCGATAAGTTTTCTACCAGTGAGAAACCACGATTCGTTTTAGGTTCGCTGGGGCCAGGAACGAAGTTACCGAGTCTTGGCCATAC
>JBAXNY010000205.1:0-1779 GCA_037133535.1 Actinomycetes bacterium | reverse complement strand
ATGAAGTCGGTGAAGCGCATCAAGACTGCATCAATCCAGCCGCGATAGAAGCCAGCAATCGAACCAACAACTGTTCCGATTGCACCGCCAACTAAGCCAATAATTACCGTAACCAATAGCGAGCGTTGTGCTCCCCGCATCACAAGTGCAAAGTAATCATGTCCAACATCATCTTGTCCAAATGGATGTTCACCAAAACGTATTCCTGCACCGCCTAAAAATGTGGGGCGAAGACTCATCGTAGGACAGCCAATCGTCCCACCAGGACACTCCTTGTATGCCAAATCTGGCATATCTGTGATGTTGTACTTCCACCAGCCACGATATTTCAAACCAAAGAGTTTCAATTCAAGAGCGGAGAAAACCAAAATGATAATTGCACTAAGAGCAAAGATTGCCACCATCGCGCCACGGTGATGGAGAAAACGACGTCGCACAATCTGCGACTGGCTTAGGCTCTCAGTCTCAGAATTAGAAGTGGAAGCTTCAAGGCTTGTAGGCGCTTTCTTCTTTTTAAAGATCATTGGGTATTCACCCGAATTCGAGGATCAAGTGCTGAATAGAGTAAATCGGCCACTAAGTTTGCAAGAACAGCGAGAGAGGCGGTTAAGAAGAAGACGCCCATGAGCAAATTCAAATCGAAGCGATTGATAGCATCGTTGAAAAGTGTTCCCATACCTTTCCAGCCGAAGACTCGTTCGGTAATAATTGCACCACCAACAATTCCTGCAATGTCTACAACGATGATTGTGGTGAGTGGAATCAAGGTATTACGGAAAGCATGGCGCATAATCACCGTGCGCTCTGTTAAGCCCTTGGCACGTGCGGTGCGAATGTAATCTTGATTGAGTACTTCGAGCAGCGTTCCTCGCGAGTAGCGGATGTAGCCAGCAAATGAGATTGCAGTAAGTGCGATCGTTGGAAGAATCAAGTGCATCACAATATCTAGCGTTGAGAGCCAATAATTTCCTGGCTCCAGAAGCGCATTGGTCTGACCAATTGTCGGCACCGGGCGGGCGTTAATTGCATCATTTTCCATGTATGGCTTCCAGGTATGCATCAATTTATCGATGATCATCAAAATTCCCATTATTACTGAGGAAATTACCGTTGTGCGAATTGTTGGCCCACGATCGATTTTTGCAAAGATAAATGAAACTCCCACTGCAAGGCCAATTGTTACTACAACCAAAAACGGAAAGAGCAGAGCTTTATTTTCAGCCATGAATATTTTCTGTACCGGGAAGTAGAAAATAATTCCAAGCACTGCCATCGTTAGTGATGACTTAAGCGCGGCTCTGCTATTTAATCCAACAGAAAGTTGGGTAACACCAAATGCAACTCCCATGTAAATAAGCAGGAGCGTTATTGGGCCAAATCCTGGATTGAGGAACCACTTGCTCAAGGAGAGAAAGGTGAGCAGGGCTGCATTTGCGATCGCTGCGATACCGAAGATGGTCCATACCCGCTTGCGAGTTCCACCGATAATCGCTGCCCAAAAAATTCCAGAAAAGAGTGAGAGCCCAATGAGCCATGGCGGCGCAACTGTCGGCTCACGCAAGAAGTTATTGAATTGGATCGCCATGAACTCTTTAAGAAGAACCGCGACCCAGAAGATGGGAAGTGAGAAGAGTAGGAAAGATACAAATGTCATTGCATAGTCAAAGCGGCTGTACTGGCGAAGAGCTGTAACAATTCCGATAGTAATTCCAAGGATAATTGCAGTAAAAGTCGCCATCGAAATCAGGCGAAGTGTCACTGGAATTGCTGATGCGATTG
>JBAXNY010000204.1:0-1818 GCA_037133535.1 Actinomycetes bacterium | reverse complement strand
CCAACGAGCATCAAAATAAATAGGAAGAGCATCATTACTGCGCCGGTATAAACCACTATCTGCACAATGCCAAGGAAGAGCGCATCTTGAGCGATGTAGAAAATCGCCAATGTCACCATTACCCACGCCATTAGGAGCGCTGAGTGGACTGCCTTCTTTGCCAATAAAATTCCGAGAGCGGCAATTACAGCAAGTGGCGCCAAGAACCAGAACATCACTGCCTCTGGTGTCTGAACTTTTCCGACCTCAAGTGCGAGTGAGATCATGAATTTCCTCCACCAGGTGATTGCGAAGGATGGGCACCAGGTACTTCGCCCTTGTAATAATTAGTGTCATCCATATCTGGATACATTGGATGCGGTGGCATCAACATTCCTTGGCGAAGTGGTGCAAGTAAATCTGCCTTTTCAAAGATCAATTTTCCACGAGTCTCATCGGCTAATTCGTATTCATTAGTCATGGTTAGCGCACGAGTTGGGCAAGCTTCGATGCAGAGGCCGCAGAAAATACAGCGCAGATAATTAATCTGATAAACCTCACCGTATCGCTCACCAGGAGACATCCGATGCTCATCGGTGTTATCTGCACCTTCGACGAGAATCGCATCTGCTGGACATGCCCATGCACAAAGTTCGCAGCCAATGCACTTCTCAAGTCCATCAGGATGGCGATTGAGTTGATGGCGACCGTGGAAGCGTGGCGCAGTTGGCTCTTTTACCTCAGGATATTGAACTGTGTTTACTTTCTTAAACATGGCAGAAAACGTTACCCAGAAACCTTGGAGCTGAGTTAAGAATGGTTTCGGTGGCAAATCAGGAAGTTTCTCAGTGGGCACATTATTAATGCCAACTTCCTTCTTATTGATATGTTCCATCGAATTTTCGGACATTACTTCACCTCCGGCAATCGTGGAACTGCAAATGAAGTTGGGGCATCGGGTTCGATACCAACTCTGGCTTTTCGCTGTTGCGAACGGTCATAAATAATATTTATCACCATAATTATTACAACGACGCCACCAGCAAATGCCATAACCACTGGGCGCGATGCGCTCTTCAGCGAAAGCACACGCAGAGTTGCAACAATCATGATCCAGAGCAAACTGACTGGAATTAATACTTTCCAACCAAATTGCATAAATTGGTCGTAACGAAGACGTGGCAGAGTTCCGCGCAACCATACAAAGACGAAGAAGAAGGCAAGCACCTTGGCGCTAAACCAGATTAAACCCATCCAACCGCCGAGCCAACTTTCAGTAAATGTAAGACCAGGAAGTGCGCGATAGCCGCCAAGGAAGAGCGTTGTTGCTAGTGACGATACTGCGATGATGTTGACATATTCAGCCAAGAAGAAGAGTGCGAATTTCAATGATGAGTACTCAGTATGGAAGCCACCAACTAATTCACCTTCGGCTTCAGCTAAATCAAAGGGAGCGCGGTTTGTTTCACCGACCATCGAGATTGAGTAGATAACAAAGGAAGGAAATAGCACAACTGCGTACCACCACTTTTGTTGCGCAACAACAATCTCGGATGTGGACATTGATCCGGCATAAATAAAGACTGCAACTAATGAGAGACCCATTGCTACTTCATAAGAAATTACTTGTGCGCTGGAGCGAAGTCCACCTAGTAGCGGATAAGTAGAACCAGAGGACCAGCCAGCAAGCACAATCCCGTAAACGCCAATTGATGCAATCGCAAGAACATAGAGAACTCCGACTGGCAGATCGCTCAGTTGCATTGCGCTCTTATGGCCAAAGAGAGTTACTTCGCCGGTAAATGGAATTACCGCAAAGGACATAAAGCAGGTGGTCGC
>JBAXNY010000203.1:0-1822 GCA_037133535.1 Actinomycetes bacterium | reverse complement strand
ATCTGCTCCCCCGCATTGGAATGCGCGGTAATTGCACTTACTTCGAAGTGGGGATGCAAGGCGAGAAGACGCAGGAGCTCGCCCCCTGCATAACCGCTAGCTCCTATGACACCGATTTTCATGGTCGTACAATAGCATATTTATGCAATCAAATGCATATTTATGCAGTACGGAGAATAGCACCTGTGGCTTTAACGGCGGCAGCGACTGCGGACTCGCGCATGGCCGTGACTTCTGCGACGGTCAGCGTGCGATCGGGTGCTCGGAATACCAATGAGAAAGCGAGTGAAATCTTTCCATCTCCAAGTTTGTCGTAGCGGTCAAAGAGAGTGATGGATTCAAGGAGCTCGCCTGCACCTGCCCGAAGTGCAGTCTCCACTTGGGCTGCCGTGACATCTGCATCAACAATGAGCGCAACATCTTGGAGCGCCGCAGGCATTGTCCCGACAGTTGTTGGACGAACAAGATCTGAATCTGGGAGCGTACTTAGGCCCACAGCAAAGGCGACTGAACGTTCAGGCAATCCATATTTTGCAACGATGCGTGGGTGGAGCTCGCCGGCGTGTGCGACAGCCTTGCCATCAACGATCAGTTCTGCGCAGCGACCTGGATGCCATGGAGCAAAGTCAGAGCGTTTTACAGTCCATTGAAGATTACAGAGCTGCAGGATGTCTTGCGCGTATGCGATTGTATCTTGCCATGTATATGCGCGAGCTTTGCCTTGCCAATCTTCATTCTCAACTTTTCCAACCAAGAGTCCAGCAACGTGATAGGCCTGAGGAGGAACGCTTGCAAAGATTTGATCGATGATCTTCTGGTCAGGTCGCTTGGAAATATCTGGCGAGATGAATGGAACCAATTTTTGTGAACTACGGAAAATTGAGCCCATCTCGAAAATAGCGAAATCTTTTGCGCCGCGGCTGATATTGCGCTGTGCAACTTCAACCAGACCTGGAACCAGATGCACACGCATCAATGGAAATTCTTCAGACATAGGGTTTGCAATTCGATATGTTGCAGCGCGCTCGCCAACAAAGCCCATCGAATCAATAGTCTCTTGATTTGTAAATGGGAAGGTCTGTACCTCAGCTAGTCCTCGACTTGCCAGCATCTGCGCTATCGCACGACGTCGCTTCTGCGTTGGAGTAAGGGACGCGTGCAATGGACGAGGAGGCAAGATAGATGGAATCTTGTCGTAACCGATCATGCGCGCTACTTCTCCGGTGAAGTCAGCAGGTGTAAGCAAATCTGAACGCCATGCAGGCGGATCTACTTCAAAGCTCTTCTCATTGACATCACACCCGATGGTTCGAAGAACTTCGGCGATCTTGGCAGGTGCCACTTCAACGCCCAGTGTGCGAGATATATAAGCCGGATCAAGCTTTACGACAGGTGAGAAACGAGGTTGCCCATCGACAACGGTTGCAACATGCACTGCTGAACTGTTTTCAGTCAGCAATTGCACAAAGCGAGCAGAGGCATGTTGAGCAAGCGAAGGATCAACACTCCGCTCGAGGCGTCGTGACGCTTCAGATGACAACTTATGACGACGTGAATTCTTTGCAACGCAAATGGGATCAAAGCGCACTGCTTCGAGGGCTATCTCTGTAGTTGTTTCAGAAATTTCAGAGGTTGCACCACCCATAGTTCCTGCAAGTGCCAGTGGTTGCGCATCATCACAGACCATGAGGTCATCGGGATCGAGTTGGCGCACTTGGCCATCGAGAGTTGTGAAAGGTTGGGCCTTACCTGCGCGCTTAGTGGTGAGGCCACCTTTGATCTTTGATTTATCAAAAGCGTGGAGAGGCTGGCCAAGCTCGAG
>JBAXNY010000202.1:0-1831 GCA_037133535.1 Actinomycetes bacterium | reverse complement strand
ATTTTAGGTGTGATTATATTATTACTTCTCGTTGGTGGAGTTGCCTCATTCACTGTTGACGTTTTCTTTACCTTACAGAACTTTACAAATTTCTTGAGTGGCAGCTATTTTGTGATGTTGTTAGCGATGGGAATGACCGTAGTTCTCATATCCGGCGGTATTGATCTATCTATTGGCGCCGTCATGGCCCTCTGTGCAGGAATAGTTGCAAAATTGGCCTTGCAAGGAATGTCTGTACCTTTAGTAATAGTTTGCGCACTAGCAGTCGGCGCTTTTGTTGGTTGTCTAAATGGACTTCTAGTCACAGTTGTTGGCTTACCTGACTTCATAGCAACATTGGCAATGTCGGCTTTTGCCACTGGAATTCTATTTATCTGGACAAAAGGCACTCCGATTGTTGGTTATATGGATGAGACTTACAAGCAAATCGGTGGCCTCGCTCCGATTTATCGCGGAGTAACAGTGCCCATGGTGACAGCAATAGTCGTTGCATTAGCTTTGGGAGCGATGTTGAAAAAAACCAAATTTGGAGTTCATCTTTTTTCAGTAGGAAGTAACAGATTAGCGACGCGACAATCTGGAATAAATGTTGCAAAGATACGAATCTTGGCTTACGTGATTTCTGGAGTTTGTGCTGCTCTCAGTGGCATCATCATGGCTGGTCGAAACACCACAGTGCCACCAGATCTAGGGGGCGGTTACGAGGTTCTTGCAATAGCCGCCGCACTCATAGGAGGCGCAAGCCTGATGGGTGGTCGCGGACGAATACTGGGAGCGATACTGGGTGAAGTAGTACTTGCCATGACGATAAATATCATCAATCTTTTAGGTGTTCCGTCGAGTTATCAGAAAATTTTTATAGGTGGAATTTTGCTACTGGCAGTTTTAGTGAACCAGTTTGTCATCTCCTCGCGAACGAAAATATTGATGCGAAGTACAAATAAGAAATCATAGATTTCTTCTACGTCGGGTAGAAGAATGCACTACAAGGATCATGAAAATGATCGAATGAAAGGATTGGAATGAAAAGTACTATAAAAACAAAGACTTTGGTATTAGCTGTTATTGCCTCATTGGTGACCTTAACAATGACCGGAAGTGCCGCAAATGCCATAGGAACATTAAAACAAGACGCTCTAACAGGCACTTCGGCAACAGTTGACACTGCAGCTACAGATGCGGCAATTCGTAAATTGGTAAACGGTCGGACAATAAAGCTCGGCTTTGCTCCTCCAATCCTTTCTGAGGCTTACACCATTGCACAACAGGGTGCATGGAACCAGATGAAAGATTACGAGACTCGGTACGGAGTAAAGTGGGTCTGGACAGAGGAAGCACCGCTGAATAATGCACACTCCGGTGTGGAAACAACGGGCTTCATTCAGAACTATGTTGCTAAGAAGTATGACGCAGTGTTCGTGTGCTCGGCTGCGCCGGCTACAGTCATGCAACAGCTTTATAAGCAAGGTTCTGCTAAGGGTGTTGAGTTCTACCAGTTTAACTCAACGGAGCAGTTGAATCAGAAATCTCAAGCAACGGATGAAACAGCTGGCTTATCTAGCGTGTCAAACATCAGTTATGACAATCGTTGGCAGTCCGGTGCTTTAGCAGCACAATACATCGCTAAGCAACTTAACGGCAAAGGCGAAATTATTATGATCCTTGGGCCAGCCGGATCTGACTGGACAAAACTTCGCGAGCAGGGATTTAGAGCTGTCATTAAGAAGTTCCCTGGTCTTAAGATTGTTGGAGCCGCTGACGGTGGATACGTTCGCGATAAAGGCTTGACTGCTGCGGCAGACTTGTTAACTAAGTATCCAAAAATTAATGC
>JBAXNY010000201.1:0-1846 GCA_037133535.1 Actinomycetes bacterium | reverse complement strand
CGATCGCCATCGTATTCAATAGTTACTTGGGTCTTGCCGTCTGGACGCAAGTAAGGAAGGGCTCCTGATTTGCGAACTTTAGTCAGCTGTTGTGCAAGAGCATGAGCTAACCAGATAGGCAGTGGCATCAATTCTTTGGTGTCATCACAGGCGTAGCCAAACATCAAACCTTGATCTCCAGCGCCTTGCAAATCCAATGGATCAACTTGAGATCCAACGCGGTGTTCGTATGCATCGTCTACGCCCTGTGCAATATCTTGGGACTGTTGCCCGATTGAAATTGAAACTCCACAACTATTTCCGTCGAACCCTTTATCCGATGAGTCGTAACCAATATTTAATACGGTATCTCGAACAATTCCCATGACATCTGCGTAGCCATCAGTGGTCACTTCACCTGCTACGTGAACCTGACCAGTTGTGATTAAGGTTTCTACAGCTACACGTGACTTTTTATCTTGCGATAGCAGAGAGTCTAAAACTGCGTCGGAAATAGCATCGGCAATCTTGTCCGGATGACCTTCGGTTACAGATTCTGAGGTAAAGAGGCGTTGTGACATTGTCCTAACCTAACTGCTTGAGAGCGTAATCGAGGAGAAGATTGGCTAGCGTGTCTTTCGTTTGGCGTGAAACGTGAACTTGATTCCCATTACGGAGCAGAATCGTGCCCTCAGTCTCGTCGGAACCAAATATAGCGCCACCTGAAACATCGTTGACATAGATGAGATCCAAGCCCTTTTTCTCCAATTTTGAGGAGGCGGAGGTAATCATGTCATTAGTTTCTGCAGCAAAACCAACGACAATCTGAGATTTTTTCAGGGGGGCAAGAGTTGCTAAGAGATCAGGGTTTTCCACTAACTCAATCGAAGTGAAATCGGCTTTCTTAATTTTTTCGTTGGCAGGTACAACAGGTTTAGCGTCTGCCACTGCGGCACTCATCACAAGGATGTCGCAAGAACCAAATGATGATTCCAATGCCTGCAGCATTTGAGCCGCGGTTACAACATGAGTAATTTGGACTCCATCAAGATTTTCGATTTCAACATTTGCTGCAATCAGATTGACTAGCGCTCCTCGTTTTACTGCGGCCTTCGCCACAGAAATTCCTTGCTTACCTGAAGATCTATTTCCGATGAAACGAACCGGATCGATAGCTTCGCGTGTGCCTCCAGCGGTAACAATGATATTTTTGCCTTCGAGATCACGATGAACCCCTGTCACAGCTAGAAATTCTTTAACAATGGACATGGTCTCTGGAAAACGGCCCTGTCCGGAATCGGAACCAGTAAGTCGGCCAACCTCAGGTTCCATGACATGAAATCCGCGTGATCGTAATATTGCGACGTTGGCAACAGTTGCAGAATCTAGCCACATCGACGGATGCATTGCTGGAACAATCATTTTTGGTACATCACTAGCAAGCACAAGATTGGTGAGCAGGTCATCAGCACGACCGCCGGCAAGTCGTGCAATCAAATCTGCTGTAGCTGGGGCAATAAGAAAATAATCTGCTTCTTTGGCCAAGGAAATATGGCGTACTTCTTCTACTTTTTCCCACACTTGCGTTGTGACCGCACGATGCGAAAGTGCCTCCCACGTTGCAGCTCCTACAAAATTAAGAGAGCTTGGAGTAGGTACAACTGTGACTCCAAAACCTTGATCTTGAAGCCGGCGTAACACATCGGCAGATTTGTATGCGGCAATGCCTGCGCCTATACCGAGAATAACCTCACGGTTAGTGGCACTCATAAAATTACCTATTAAGCGGTAGGTTCTAGATTTTCAATCGTAAGCAAGCCTTCATTAATTTCGCGAAGTGCGATTGAAAGTGGCTTCTCATGAACAT
>JBAXNY010000200.1:0-1894 GCA_037133535.1 Actinomycetes bacterium | reverse complement strand
AAAATAAAGCGCTTCATCTTGGGATTCCAGCGACGTGTTTGATGTCCGAAGTGAACTCCACTATCGAGAAGTTCTCGCATTGTTACAACCGCCATGGCGGCACGCTCCTATTTCAGAACTCTCTAGTAATAACTACAGAGTTCAATCGGTTAATGGTCTGCCAATTTGGCCTGACCCGTCGCACCTCTATTACCGACCGAATTACTTCGGACCGAAATGGTTCTCACCTGAAATTGCTGACAAGTGTTGAGAGGTGCTGAGATGTCACAGATTTTGCAATCTGTGCAGGCCAAATCCTACCTGAGCTTTTCTGAGTCAAAAACCGCCGAGGCGCTGGAAATTACGCGCGCGGATGGGCTTGCTTGAAGGCGCTTTGCAATCGCTGCATCGAAACGTGGGTATAAATCTGGGTAGTCGCAAGGGATGCATGTCCCAGAATTTCTTGAACTGTTCGAAGATCTGCGCCACCTTCGAGCAGATGAGTTGCTGCAGAGTGGCGCAGCGCATGTGGTCCCATACGTTCTGCTCCTTCAAGGGCGGAAAGTGCTTCATAAACCACGGTGCGAACTGCACGTTGATCAATTCGTTTGCCACGTGCACCTAAGAAGAGGGCTACCCCTGAATCTTTTGCTAAAAGTTCTGGTCGACCAGTTGTAATCCATGCTTTGAGGGCAGCCATTGCTGGTGCACCGATTGGAATTGTGCGCTCTTTGCTGCCCTTACCAAATACTCGAATGGTGGAGCGTTCGTAATCAATGTCGTGAAGATCTAGGCCACAGAGTTCGCCAACTCGTGCACCGCTGGCATAAAGCACTTCCACCATTGCGCAATCGCGCAGTGACTGTGGTGATCCTTCTTCGGCTACTCGAGTTGCAAGTGCATCCATTGCAACTGTGGCACTTGGTGCGTCGATAAATTCAGGAAGCGTGCGATGGGATTTTGGCGTTGCAATGTTTGCGCCAACATCGCTTGTGGTAATTCCCTCTTTCGCCGCCCACTTAGTAAAGAGGCGAATCGAGACTGCGCGACGTGCAATTGAGGTGCGCGCTCCCCCTTTGACTTGAAGATTTGCTAGCCAGGAGCGAATGTCGGCTACTTTCAATTGTGAAATATCGGTAATTCCTAAAGTCTGCAGATGCTGCAACAAACTCTCAAGATCGCCGAGGTAAGCACGAATGCTGTGTTTAGAGAGTGAGCGTTGGGTTTCTAGATGTTTTCCAAAGCGCGAGTGCAATTCAACGAAATCATCGATGATTTCAAGTGCGCCCATAAGCAAAGTCTACTCTGGGGTGCGCCCTTGTCTGAGTAAGCCAAAGTTGAGTGAATCCTCCAGCGCCATTGCCGATGCGGCGATAACGTTTTCATGCACACCGATCGTGCTCCATGTTCCGTTATGGTCAGAAGTTTCCACGAGCACCCGAGTGATAGCACCAGTGCCAAGGCGACCTTCCAAGATACGTACCTTGTAATCGGTGAGTTCGAGCTCTGCTAATTCTGGGTAGTACTTCACTAGACCAGAACGAAGTGCATTATCAAATGCGTTTACTGGTCCATTTCCCATACCGTTACATGTGAGTTCGTTGCCCTGGGCGCTAAATGAAATCTCGGCCTTAGTTTGAATTGCACCAGAACTATCGCGCACCACAGTGGTGGTCCAATTCTTAATGGCAAAGAATGATGGGCGCTTTCCTGCCATCTCTTCACGAAGTAAGAGTTCAAATGATGCATCGGCTGCTTCAAAGGTAAAGCCCTGTGACTCTAATTTCTTTACCCGATCTACAACACGAGTAATAAGTTCGCGATCGCCACCAAGGTCAAGACCGAGTTCTTGTGACTTCAATTCAATTGATGCACGCCCTGCCATCTCAGAGACCAACATGCGCATGTCATTTCC
>JBAXNY010000199.1:0-1916 GCA_037133535.1 Actinomycetes bacterium | reverse complement strand
GGCTGCATTCGGTACAAAAGGCTCCAAGGTCCTTGCCCTGCTCAACTGGGTGACACTTATTGGTTTCGAAGTTGAAGGCCTAATACTTATTGTCGGCGCAGCACTCGTACTCTTTCAACTGGCTGGCATACATGTTGGTGGTGGCCAAGAGGTTGTCCTTATTATTGGTGCTTCCGCGATTCAGGCGATCCTTCCTTATTTTGGTCACGCCACCATGGCCAAAGTACTTCGAATGATGATTATTCCGTTTATCGCAATGTATGTTCTGCTCTCCTACTTCGGCGTACGCCACGGAGTCATGAACTTTAAAGGCGTCAGCAGTGGATGGCAGATTTATAGCGCAGGACTCGCATTCGTTTTTGCACTTTCAGGACTCGGTTGGACCAACTGTGGCAATGACTACTCACGTTATGTTGCGCGTGACGTCAAAAAACGTGAGCTCGTCGGGTGGATTTTCCTCGGAACCGCTGTACCCGAAATTATTCTGATGTTGCTTGGAGCTACAACATTTACATTTCTCTCAAGCAACACTCAAATTGCACAGTGGAATGGAGCTAATCCATTCCAGGCTCTCTACGCTCAGAGCTTTATTCCAAGTTGGTGCGTTGCAGCCTTTTTGATGTTTGCAATTCTCCAACTCTTTGCAGTTAATTCTCTAGACCTCTACTCCTCAGGAGTCTCACTTCAGGCGGTGGGAATTCGTATAAAGAGATACCAGGCAGTACTCCTTGATTCTTCAATTGCGTGTGCATTAACTATTTGGGCAATGTTCCAGTCAACGTTTTCACTCTTCATGAAGGAATTCGTTGGAGTGATAATTGTCTGGATTGGTCCATGGCTAGGAATCTTTTTAGTTGACTGGATACTTCGCAAGTACAAATACAACGCAAGCGAACTCCAGCGAACAGATGTCGCCGGTATCTACTACGGCAGCGCAGGCGGATGGAACTGGAATGCAGTTGTAGCATTCTTCACAGGAATGATAAGCGCAACATTGTGTTTTTCAAAAGCACCACCACCTGTCAACTTCCCTTTTCACTGGATGACGCCGATTTCGAATCACTTCAATGGAGCAGATTTCTCAGCATTTGCAGGAATCCTTATTTCTGCTTTGGTATACATCATCCTCGAGAAAGTAACTGGCTATGTTGCTAGGCAGAATAAGGCACAGTTAGATCTTGAACTAACAAAGTAGGCATTCGGGGGTACTTGATGTACCGTTGCCAAATGCAATCTTCACCAGTTGAGTCCAAGCCACAAAATGTCATTGTGGTGGTGCTTGACTCACTCAATCGCCACCTACTTGAGGCGTATGGATTTAATGAGTTCACTACTCCGAATCTCACACGATTTGCTAATCGTTCTATTAAATTCGCGAACCACCACACTGGCTCGCTACCTTGCATGCCTGCACGACACGACATTCTTTGTGGTGCACTCGACTTTTTGTGGCGCCCATGGGGCTCGATTGAAATTTGGGAAGATGCGATTACCTTCGAGCTCCGTAGAAAAGGTATTACTACACAACTAATTACTGATCACCCACACCTTTTTGAATCTGGTGGAGAGAACTATCACACTGACTTTTCAGCATGGGATTACATTCGTGGTGGAGAAGATGATCCCTGGAAGACACGGCTAGACCCTTCCTGGTTCGGGTCCCCCGCACTTGCAGCCCAGCCCGCATCAATTGAACGTGGCTATGACAAATCACGTACCTATTTTAAAAATGCCGAACCGGTTTCAACGCTCATAGAAGTTAACAAATTAGTCAAAGATGGATGCGTTGTAGAAATAGAAGTGATTGCAGTAATTTCCACCTCCGGAGTGGAATAGCTTTGCACCTAAGGATATTCTTCAATAATTTCATGTTTAATATTGGCGAGAGTCTTTGCATATTCAACATTGTCCTGGAT
>JBAXNY010000198.1:0-1918 GCA_037133535.1 Actinomycetes bacterium | reverse complement strand
CTTCCACTGCATGGGGTTGGCGATTGCCCCATTGGCTTGCAAGCCATGCGCGCTTAAGCTCCTCAAGGTTCTGATCGGGTTCAAGAGCGTCGACTGGGTCAAGATCATCTTCATCAAAGAGTGTGCTCTGGTTGAAATGTTTTTCAACCCAGAGGTGGAAAACAGTTCCGCGTCGCGAATATTCATCCTGAGGACGCGGCATTGGCCTGCGAATTGCCAGCGCCAACTCTTCTGGATTTTCGCTAAGAGCCACAAGAGTCGAGACCGATAAACGCGGTGGTAGAAATACCTCTGGATTGCTTTTGCCCTGATGCAACTCATTGATGAGCGCCTGTGCATCGCGCACCCACATAGTGGCATCTAAATCTTCAAGTGAATCTGGTTGGCTCGTGCGCACTAATTCGATTGCTCTCTCAAAGCTCTCTCGCCGCGTACCTAATTGATCGCGCGGCCAGGTCCCGCTATGAGGATTCTCTGTAGCAGGGTTGCGGCTGCCATCCTCTGGTGGTTGCACATCTGAAAGGACGCGCCCGGACTTTGCCGCCAAAGTTTCTACCGTGAGATACAAGGAACTTGGCAGAACAGCTCGAGTGCCATCGCGCCATCGAGATGTGGTGCAGAGTAGATGTGTACGTGCGCGAGTAACTGCAACATAACCTAGGCGAACTTCTTCGAGATATTTCATCGCGCTACATTCGTCGGCAAAATCGTCAAACTTCTTCTTTACCTCGGTATTGCTCTCACATTGAGAGATATCAATTTTAGGAAGTTCCTCTTTATCTCCACGTAACGAAAATGGAATGTGTTTTTCGTTGGTAAGCCAATCATCGCGCTCGTGTCCTTGGCTCGGGAAAACTCTTTCGGCAAGTCCTGGGATTGCGACGACATCCCATTCGGCGCCCTTGGCATTGTGTACCGTCAAGATTTGAACAACATCTCTGCGAACTTCAGGGGCGCCTGATTTAAGTCCACCCTCTTCAGATGATGCAACATCTAGCCAGTTAAGGAATTCGCCAATCGTGCCCCCTGCGCGTGCAAATTTAGATGCTTCATCAAGGAAGCGATCGAGATGACGTCGCCCATTCTGGACTCCATCACGGAGCATTACTTCAACTTCGAGAGAGAGATAATTTTCGATTTCACCAATCAGATCGGTAAGCGGACCTGCGGCTCTTGATCGAAGTCTGCGCAGATCTGCTGCAAAGTGAGTAAGGCGTGCATAACCATCTGCAGTGAAAGCATCTTTCTTTGCATGCCCAATTTCATCAAGAGCATCGATAAGGCTCCCGAGTATCTGATCGTCGGCTTCTTCGCGGAGAGGATTGCCTGCGGCGATTTTGGCGATGAAATCTTTTGAAGTCATATGTGTGGATTCGGCTCTTGAACGTGAATATCGACCTAGGGCTGCGATATCTGCTGGGCCAATATTCAAGCGAGCTCCGGTGAGATGACGCATGAGCGCAGCGCCAGCATCGGGGTCGCTAACAATGCGCAGTAAAGAGATGACATCAGCGACTTCGGCGACATGAATTAATCCGCCCACTCCTAAAACTTCGACAGGGATGTTGCAACGACGCAAGGCAATCTCGATTTCAGCAATGAGGGATCGTGTGCGTACAAGCACCGCGAAGGAGCTTCGCTTATTTTCATCCTCTTTGGCTCGCTCAGGGCTAAACCAGAGAGCTGAGAAATATTGCGCAATTGCGTTGGCTTCGGATTCGATTGATTCGTAAATTCCGCAGGCAAGTTCGCCTGGACCAGCCCCTGTTCGAGCTACTAGCTGGGCAACATCGAGTTCGGGAATTTCGCGAATAGGCGCAGAAACGGCATTAGCTAGATCGAGAATGATCTTGTCATTGCGGAAAGTTGTGGAGAGCGAGAATTGTTTCGGTCCATTCTGTCCAACGCCTTTAGGGAA
>JBAXNY010000197.1:0-1934 GCA_037133535.1 Actinomycetes bacterium | reverse complement strand
TACTCCAGAAGGGTCGGCGCTCTGCGTCGGCCCTTCTTCTATATTGCGAGTCTCTGGCAAGCGGAATGAAATTACAAGTGCGATTAAGAAGACCACTGCAGTAGCCAAGAATGCAGCACGGATACTGATGATGTCGGAGATGTAACCCACAACGAGCGGCCCCACGATCATTCCGGCATCAGATGCCATCTGGAATAAGCCAATTACCTGGCCACCTTTGCCCGTCATGATGTCACCGACGACACTTGCAGGAACTGTTGATAGAAAGGCGCCGCCTAAACCAAGTACAGCCATTGCAAGAAGGTAGATCCATGGATGGTTGGTGACTGCAAGGAGAAGTACGCCAATCAAAACAATGGAGCTGCCAATACGCGAAACGTAACGCCGTCCGCGTACATCGGAGAGACGACCGGCACGCAGCAAGATACTTCCTTGCATAAGCGCGGAGAGAGTTAATCCATAACCAACCATGGCCGTTGTTGAGTGGAGGTTTTCAACCACGAAGATCGGCAAGATAGATGCGCGCAAACCAAATAAAACCCAGGCGAAGATAAATGCCATTGCAAGTGCCATGCGATAGGCGGGAAATTTCCATGCCATCTTTACTGTGAATGTCTCGTCCTTCTCATGTGAGTTCTTAGTTTTGTTCAGAACCTCACTATTTTTAAGAAATATGTGTGCGATAACTCCAGCAATAAAGAGCGAGACTGCATAAGCAAAGAATGGTGCACGAAGTGAAATAAGCGAGAGCAGTCCGCCGATTGCAGGGCCTGCGATACCACCGAGCAGGAAAGAACCGTTGTAGAGAGATTGTGCACGGGCGCGCTGTTCATCGCTTACGGAGCGCAGAATTACTGAACTTGCGGCAACCGAAAACATCGACGATCCCAAACCGCCTGCGGCGCGAAAGAAGAGAAGTTGGTGATAGCTAGTGGCAAGACCAACTAATACTGAGAAGAAAGCGACCATCATGACGCCGGAGGTAAAGACAAAGCGCTCACCGAATTTTTCTACAAATTTTCCGGAGATTAACCCTGATGCAAAACGAGTAAATGCAAACATCGAGACGATCAGTCCGATTGCTGCATTATTGACACCAAAGGTGCGAGCAAAGATCGGAATTGCAGGGAGGAGTACGCCAAAACCTACTGCGACAGAGAAGGCTGCGGCAGTTACGATGAAAACTTCACGGGGTAGATCCCCGAAAAGTCGCTGGCGAATCAACCAAGGGCCTCGCCAGATGACTCTTCCCGGGCTGCGGCGTAATCCTTATTTGTACGCAATGGAACTTCACGCAACATGAGAGCGAGCAAGAAACCAATCGCAGTAATAGGGGCTGCAGTAAAGAAGACGATGTGGAATGAGTGAACAAAGGCATCGAGTGCAGTGTTCTTTACTTCCAATGGGAATGTCTTAAGCACCGATGTATTGCTAGAAATCGCCTTTAATTTACTTGAATCAAAGCCTTCAAGTGCCTTGGGATTCTTCGCTGCTAGATCAGCGAAGTTACTTTGCAGGTAATGCGCCAAGCGATTAGAGAGAATCGTTCCAAACATCGCAGTGCCAAAGACCGAACCAAGAGAACGGAAGAAGGTATTTGCACTGGTGGATACACCCATGTCCTTGAAATCAACTGAGTTTTGAAGTGCAATGACAATGGTCTGCATTGAAAGGCCAAGTCCGGCGCCGATAATGATGGCGAAGATGGAGAGTTGCCAGAATGGTGTGTTCTGCTGCAACGTTGCCATCAGCAAAATTCCAATAGTCATTGCAGCTGTTCCAAGTACTGGATATTTTTTGTAGTGACCGTGCTTGGTAATTTGCTTGCCACTAAAGATTGACATGGAAACAATACCGAGCATAAATGGAATCAATTTAAGGCCAGCTGCTGTAGCAGTATCGCCCTTAACAACTTGCAAGTAGAGCGGCAACAT
>JBAXNY010000196.1:0-1952 GCA_037133535.1 Actinomycetes bacterium | reverse complement strand
TGCCCTACGTTCAAGCCAACTCTATCGGCTCCCATTCACTGCTGAAATACGGTGAAGGGTCAGATACGCCACATTGAGGGTGCCGCATGCGCGGCTTCCTCAATCATGTGGCGCATCTGACCCCGCTGCGTATTTCAGCGGTGAAGGGGAGCCGATAGAGTTGGCTTGAACGCAGGGCAGAGAAATTGCAGGGCAAGTGAGAGGAAACGCCAGTGTCGGCATCCGAATCCAATTCAGAGCGCTTCGGCGCAAATGAATGGCTCGTAGATGAGATGTATGAGCGTTTCCAACAAGATCCCAATTCGGTAGAGCCTTCCTGGATTGAATTCTTTAAAACATACACACCTGGTTCAAATGGCACATCGAGCAATGGTGCGGCAAGTAATGGTTCGGCAAGTAATGGTGCGGCAAGTAATGGAACTAGCGCAGCAACAAGTCATGGCGCAATTCCCACAGCACCTCGCGGTGGCGTTCCACCAATGCCCAAGTCGGCAACGAGTGCGCCAAGTGTTCCAACGCCAACACAAGTTCTCGCTAACGAAGTTTCAGCGGCGCCAGTTGTTGCCGCTCCTGCTCCCGTTGCGCCCGTTGCGCCAGTTACTACAGCACCTGCGCAAGCTGCGACGCCCGCAGCATCCGCACCGCAACAAGTCGTGCGCACTACATCTTCGAACCCAACACCCACTCCTGCAGATCCTGTGGTTCGCCCAGCACCAGTTCTGATTACACCAGGTGCGGCGCGCATTGAAGTTCTGCGCGGAGTTGCATCCCGAGTAGTCAAGAGCATGGAAGATTCTTTGACCGTTCCCACTGCGACAAGTGTGCGCGCGATTCCTGCAAAATTAATGATCGATAACCGCATCGTGATTAATAATCACCTCAAGCGCGGTCGCGGTGGCAAGGTCTCCTTCACCCACCTCATCGGCTACGCAATGATCAAGGCGCTGCGCGCCATGCCAGAGATGAATGCCTTCTTCACCGAAGAAGAGAGCAAGCCAGCGATCGGGTTTCCAGACCACATAAACCTTGGAATTGCGATCGACTTGGCAAAGGCAGATGGCTCACGCCAACTCTTGGTGCCATCGATCAAGGGTTGTGAAGAGCTTGATTTCGCACAATTCTGGGCAAGTTACGAAGCAGTGGTGGCAAAGGCTCGGGCTGGCTCATTAACTGTCGAAGATTTCGCCGGCACAACAGTTTCCTTAACTAACCCAGGAACTATCGGCACAGTGCACTCTGTTCCGCGTTTAGTTCAGGGCCAAGGAATGATTCTTGGTGTTGGCGCAATGGATTACCCCGCTGAATTCCAAGGCATGAATGAAGAGAAGATCGCAGAGTTAGCAATTAGCAAAGTCATTACCTTAACTAGCACTTACGACCATCGCATTATTCAAGGCGCACAATCTGGTGATTTCTTGCGCCGGATTCATGAGATTTTGCTCGGAGGCGAGAACTTCTACGATGAAGTTTTCGCAGCACTCCGTATTCCATACCTACCAATCCGCTGGTTACCTGATTTCCACTTCTCTAAAGAGCAAGAAATCAATAAGACTGCACGCATTCAACAATTAATTCATGCCTATCGCACACATGGCCACATCATGGCCGACATCGATCCACTCGAGTATGTGCAGCGCTCGCATCCTGAACTTGATGTAGTGACACATGGTTTAACTCTCTGGGATCTCGATCGCGAATTTGCCACCGGTGGTTTTGGTGGCCGCCCCTTTATGAAGTTGCGCGAAATTCTGAGCATTCTTCGCAATTCGTACTGTCGCACAGTTGGTGCTGAGTACATGTATATCGAAGATCCAGCTGAGCGTCGATGGATGCAGGAGCAACTTGAGACACCAGTTCCGCAAATTGAGCGCAGCGAACAACTGCGCATCTTGCGCAAACTTAATGGCGCCGAAGCCTTCGAATCATTCTTGCAAACAAAATATGTCGGACAG
>JBAXNY010000195.1:0-1956 GCA_037133535.1 Actinomycetes bacterium | reverse complement strand
ACTTCTCCTGCATCTCCGTAGGTGCATTATGGGCAGAGAGCACATCCTTAGCATCGATCTTGCGATCTCCACTGAGCTTGGAACCTTGGCCACCGCGATTCAGAGTGGTCTTGGGTGCAGAACTGGGAATGTGCACGGCGGGAACAGTGCCGAGTAGGCCCTTCTGGAAATCTTCAAATGCTTGGAGAACTTCGCGCTTAGTGTTCATGACAAAGGGGCCCATCCATGCAACTGGTTCACCAATTGGTTCCCCGCCCAAAATAAAGAGCTCCATCTCTGGTGCGCGAGATTCTTGAACATCGGCGGCGCGAACCACGATGCAATCGCCATCTCCAAAAAGAGTGAGTTGACCCATTTGAACTGGACGGCGCTCTTCGCCGACATAACCATTACCGGCGAGCGTGTACACAAGTGCGTTGTAATCGCGACGCCATGGCAGACGCAATTCGGCGCCAGGTTGCAGCGTGGCATGGACCAAAGTAATCGGTGTCTGTGTTGTGCCAGGTCCTTGATGACCATCTACTTCACCGGCAATCACGCGTATGAGTGCGCCACCATCAACTGAAGCCAGGAGTGCAACTTCGCTGGCACGTAAATCTTGATAGGCAGGTGGTGACCACTTCTTAGCTGCAGGTAAGTTCACCCAGAGTTGGAATCCGTGAAAGAGCCCGCCGCTCATTACTAAATGCTCAGGTGGAGTTTCGATGTGCAAAATTCCTGCACCAGCTGTCATCCACTGTGTATCGCCATCGGTAATTGTTCCGCCGCCACCATTGTTATCGCGGTGATCGAAGATGCCATCAATAATGTAGGTAACAGTTTCGAAACCGCGATGTGGGTGCCACGGTGTGCCCTTAGGTTCACCAGGTGCATATTCCACTTCGCCCATTTGATCCAAGTGAATAAATGGATCGAGTTGGGCCAGGTCAACACCGGCAAATGCGCGGCGCACGGGAAATCCTTCGCCTTCAAAACCTTGTGGCGCAGTTGTTAGGGATTTAACTGGACGTGCAATCGCACTCGATGGCGCGATAACGCGCGGAAGAATCGTGATGTCACTGACGCGGATTGCAGGCATGTTCTTAGTTTAGAGGTAGTTCAGGGAGTTGTTCGACCTGAAAACTTGCTGAGAAGTAATGGTGCGAATGCGAGCGAGAGTTAAACGCTCTTGAGCGCGCTAACGACTTTTGTTAGCGAAGCCTTTGCATCACCAAAGAGCAATGTGGTCTTGGGATCAAAGAGGAGTTCATTCTCAATACCGGCAAAGCCTGGGCGCATCGAGCGCTTCAAGAAAATAATGTTTGCCGCATTACCTACCTCGAGAATGGGCATGCCATAGATCGGCGCCCCTGGCGATGTCTTCGCAGCAGGGTTGACGACGTCATTGGCGCCGATGATGAGCGCAACATCGGTCTGTGCAAATGTTGGATTGATCTCTTCCATTTCAACGAGTTGTTCGTAAGGAACATTGGCTTCGGCAAGGAGCACATTCATGTGACCTGGCATGCGACCTGCCACTGGGTGAATGCCATAAGCAACCTCAACGCCTTTAGCAATGAGAAGATCTGCGAGCTCGCGAACTGTGTGCTGTGCCTGCGCAACAGCTAAACCAAATCCAGGAACGATTACAACGCGACGTGCATAGTTCAGCAAGATCGCGACATCTTCGGGCGAACTATTGCGAACTGGACGAGTTTCAGTTGCCGCACTTGCCGCCTGTGGTGTTGCGGTAAATGCACCAAAGAGCGTGCCAAAGAGTGAGCGACCCATCGCCTCAGCCATTAAGCGAGTAAGAATTGTTCCGCTAGCACCGACGAGTGTTCCGGCAACAATGAGCAGAGTTGCTTGTAATACATAACCACTTGCCGCAACTGTGAGACCAGTAAATGCATTAAGAAGTGAGATAACAATCGGAACATCTGCGCCACCAACGGGAAGCACGAAGAGCACACCAAA
>JBAXNY010000194.1:0-1962 GCA_037133535.1 Actinomycetes bacterium | reverse complement strand
GACATGGCCTACGGCGGCAACTTCTATGCCATCGTGCCGGTTGATCGTGTTGGCATTGAGTTCAAGCGCGAGAACGGTCAAAAGTTTCTTGATTTAGGACTTCTCATCTCTGATGCAATCAATGAACAGCATCGTCCCGTACATCCTGAAAATCCAGATATTGCAATCTGTCACCACATCGATTTCATCGCACCAGGCTCTGATGGTCCTCTGCATTGGCGCAATGCAATGGCGATACATCCTGGTTGGTTTGATCGCTCCCCATGCGGAACGGGAACAAGTGCTCGACTTGCACAAATGGTTGCTCGCGGAGAATTTAATGATGGAGATGTTCTCAATAACGAGTCATGGATTGGTTCTAACTTTCAAGGAAGAATCAAGGAACATACAAAGGTTGGAAAGTTCGATGCCATCGTGCCGATGATTACAGGACGTGCATGGGTTATGGGCGAGGCAACATGGACGCTCGATCCAACTGATCCATTCCCGAGCGGGTTTATCGTTTAGTTAATGTCTTGCGGCACTGACCAAGGATTTGAATCCTGAAGAGCTGCAGGTAGAACCGACTGCGCAAATCCCTGATAAGCAACGGGACGCATAAATCGATAGATCGCATCGGTTCCAACAGATGTTGTAAATGTCGAAGATGATGGCCATGGACCGCCGTGATTCATTGCAGATGTCACTGCAACTCCTGTAGGGAAACCATTCCAGATAACGCGCCCAGCCTTCTCCTTCAAGATCGAAAGTAAAGCTGAGACGTTATCTTCATCTGTGCCATGGATCGTCGCAGTGAGCTGACCATGTAAGGCGGATGCGATAGTTGGGTATTGGTTCTCATCGCACGTGATGACAACTGTTGTTGGCCCAAAGTGCTCTTCGAGAAGCGCTGGATTTTTTGAAGCAACTGCCCACGTGGTTATGAATATTGTTGGTGTAACTCCAAAGCCTTCAGCATGTGCAACGCCTGTTGCGATTTCAATGTCTCCACGGGAAGCCAGCTCAGAGATTGCAGCCGAGTAACGATCTGCAATCGATTTGCTCAATAGGGGAGCGACAGTAAGGCTTGCCAAGTGTGACTTGATTGTTGTGATGAAAGCAGAATCTGCAGGCGCGAATATGAGGCCTGGCTTTGTGCAAAATTGACCAGATCCCATGAGCGCAGAATCGACAAGACCTTTGGCGAGTACTTCAGAGCGTTCAGTGATTGCATTCTTGGTGACAAATACAGGATTGAGACTTCCCATCTCGGCATAGACAGGAATAGGTGTACTTCTACTGCCTGCTAGATCTACAAGTATGCGACCGACCATTTCAGAGCCTGTGAAACCAATAGCGGTGACATCGTCATGGAGCGCAAGCCAATGTGTAATCTGTGGATTCGTGCCTTGAACAATCGAGTAAGCATCAGGTGAAATCCCACACTGAGTGAGCGCTTTCTTTATTGCTTTGTCGATGGTTGCACACGTGTTGGGGTGTGATGGATGCGCCTTCGCAACAACCGGATTTCCAGCTGCAATTGCGGATGCAGCATCACCGCCAGCGACAGAGAAGGCAAGTGGAAAGTTACTTGCCGCGAAGATTGCAACAACACCAAGTGGCTGATTCATCTTGCGAATATCAGGACGCGGAGCAGGAGAGTAGTTGGGATCTGCTTTATCGATGACAACACCTAAATGTTTTCCTGACTCGACAAGTCGTGCAAAGAGTTCGAATTGAACCGTGGTTCGCGTTACTTCTCCGGCTATGCGAGCTTGCGGAAGCGCTGTCTCAGCACATGCTGATTCGATAAGAGATTCTCGCGACGCTTCGATTTCTGCTGCGATTGCGCGCAATAACTTTGCTCGTTCAGCCGGAGATTGTTGTGCAAGCGAAGCCGCAGTCGATGTTGCCAAGCCAATAAGTGACTCGACTTCACTCTTAGTATTTTCTGCAATATCTACTCCGTACAGGCTTCCATCA
>JBAXNY010000193.1:0-1976 GCA_037133535.1 Actinomycetes bacterium | reverse complement strand
TGCTTTAGGCAAATTCTTTTCGCCACCAATTTGAGTAAGAATCTGTGCCCGTTGAGTGTCAATCTCGGCCTTTGTAATAACAAGCTTCTGATCAGCAGCAATTTGCGCAAATAGTTCAGAGATTAAGTGGAAGCGAAGGACGGTGCGATTAAGAGTTTTGCCAGTAGTAAGTTGCATCTGGCTAGTATCAACGCCTTTGCGCTCTTGAATAATTGCAGCTACGCGATTTTCAATCACGCTCTCAGAAATATTTGTCTTGCCTACCTTGGCCGCAGAGTTAGCAGTTGTGCAGCCAGAGAGTAGAAGTGCGGCACCAACAAGGAGAACGGCTAAAGCCTTCTTTGCATGCTTGATCTCGTTCACTTAAGTGCTCGCTTTCGTTGTCGTGGCCATGGTGGTGATTACCTCAGTAGCCCAGCTCAGAAGAGAAGTATCCACCATCTCAGAGGTGCTCCGTCCACTCTGAGGGGTCCATTTTTGCGCCTGCGGCAGTGTGACAAGTGCAACGCTATGCGTGGACTTATAAATCGAGCCAGGATAAAGGCGCTCTAAGCGCACCGTATCGGATTCACGAAGTGAGATCGGATGCAACCTGAGAAATTTTCCTTGTAGTACCACTTCTTGAAGTTGATGCGATTTCGCGTGTGCGCGCAGCCGTGCCACTGCTAATAAATTCAACGCCTCTACTGGAAGTTCGCCAAATCGATCGAGTAATTCAGATTCAATTTCTGCAACTGAATCAGCTGATGCGACATCGGCTAATCGACGATACAGATCGAGGCGAAGTCGCTCACCTGGCACATAGCTCTCCGCCAAGTGCGCTGCAATAGGAATTTCAACTTTACAATCCTTAATAATTTCTTCAGTTTCAATCAAGCCACTCTTGTAATCATGTACTGCTTCGCCGACCATGCGCATGTAAAGATCAAAGCCAACATCGGCGATGTGTCCAGATTGTTCACCGCCTAGAAGATTTCCGGCACCACGAATCTCTAAATCTTTCAGCGCTACTCGTATGCCCGAACCTAAATCAGTATTCGACGCGATGGTCTTAAGACGATCTAGTGAAACCTCACTCAGCGGTTGATCTGCCGGATAGAGAAAATAGGCATAAGCACGTTCGCGGCCGCGTCCTACACGACCTCGCAATTGATGTAACTGCGATAAACCAAAGAGATCGGCGCGCTCCACAATTAAAGTATTTGCATTGGCAATATCTAGTCCGCTCTCGACAATTGTGGTACAGACCAAAATATCAAAATCACGATTCCAAAATCCGAGAATTACATCCTCTAACGCTGACTCTGGCATCTGCCCATGCGCAATTCGAATGCGAGCTTCCGGAACTAATTCCTTCAATCGCAGTGCAGTTGCTTCAATTGTCTCCACTCGATTATGGAGATAGAAGATCTGTCCATCGCGAAGTAGCTCTCGATGAATTGCCGCTGCTATCTGAGCGCTCTCACTCGCTCCTACGTAGGTCAAAATTGGATGGCGCTCTTCTGGTGGTGTCGTAATCGTGGACATCTCTCGAATACCGGTAATTGCCATTTCCAGGGTGCGGGGAATTGGCGTGGCCGACATTGCTAATACATCAACGGTGGTGCGCAATTTCTTTAGCGACTCTTTCTGTTCCACACCAAAGCGTTGCTCTTCATCAACAATTACAAGTCCTAAATCCTTGAAATTTACATCTTGCGAAAGTATCCGGTGGGTACCAATAACAACATCAACTTGGCCAGTAGCTAGCGCCGCAACAATCTCCTTACTCTCTTTCGCAGTATTAAAGCGAGATAGACCCTCCACTCGGATCGGAAAACCGGCATAGCGTTCAGCAAATGTTTTGCTATGTTGTTGAACTAGCAAAGTTGTTGGCACCAAGACTGCAACTTGTTTGCCATCTTGTACTGCCTTAAATGCAGCGCGAATTGCAATCTCAGTTTTACCGTAACCAACATCGCCGCAGATAATTCGAT
>JBAXNY010000192.1:0-2010 GCA_037133535.1 Actinomycetes bacterium | reverse complement strand
CGACGAACTTCTGCAAGAAGTTTGGGGCTACCAACATTCAACAGATACTCGATTGGTAAATGTGCATGTACAGCGCCTGCGTTCAAAAATTGAGCACGATCCAGAAAATCCTGCAATTGTTGTGACTGTAAGAGGCGTTGGATACAAAGCTGGCGCGTCGAGCGGGTCCTGAAGTGTCTAGATTTTTACGGTTTGCGAGCTTTCGAAATTCGTTGGCAGTTCGAGTTATTTCATCCACAGTTCTCTTATCAATCTTGATCTTATGGCCGACAGGTTCGGCTCTCTATAACCAACTATCTAGAGGCGTAAGTAACGTCACTCTTGATTCATCCGTTGTCGAAACAAGATACGCGGTCCTCAATGCCCAGTACCGCCTTCTTCTTGCTCAACGTGCAGATGTTGACGTAATTCATCAGATTATTGAAGAAGTTTTTATCAATTCCTCAACCGTCCTTGGCACCTCTGTCAATGGCAGAGAAGTGATACTTTTGTTAACGAAGGCCGAATCTTCAGCTGCGGCAAGTTTCGAAAAGACTTCAAATGGAATCTTAAAAACTTCGATTCCATCCGAGCTACGTACCCGGGTGCAAGGCAGCGGAGCAGTTGAGTGGGCGCGAAGTTGGATTCAGTATCCAGGCGGCGATTTAACCCCAGCGGTCGTAGCAGGTGCGAAATTAGACATCCCAGGTATCGGAAAATTTGAAATGTACATGCTTTATAGCCTAGACAATCAAAATGAGACTCTTAAGATAGTTCGTGAAGCACTTCTTGTTACCGGTCTAGTACTTCTACTTCTCTTAGGACTAATAACTTGGCTCGTAGTTCGTCAAGTGGTGCATCCAGTTAAAACTGCGGCAAAAATCGCAGAGCAATTCGCAGCGGGTGATTACAACCAGCGGATGTATGTGGAAAGTAAGGATGAGATTTCACGGCTGGGGATTTCCTTCAATGAGATGGCCGAATCGCTGCAAGCACAGATGGGCAAATTTGAAAGACTCTCTCAAGTCCAACAACGCTTTGTATCCGACGTTTCTCACGAATTGCGCACGCCCTTAACTACGTTGCGGATGGCGGCTGAAGTAATTCATGATGTTAAGGAAGATCTTGATCCAAATATCGAGCGAAGTTCAGAGTTACTTATCGCGCAGCTTGATCGATTTGAACGTTTATTAGAAGATTTACTTGAAGTGAGTCGATTTGATGCCGATGTAGCAGTACTTGAAAGTATTCAATTTGACTTGGCAAGTTTGCTCCGAGAAAGTATTAAAGATTTGGCTCCCGTAGCCAAGAAACAAGAAGTGGAAGTAATACTTCTCGGTGCAGATAAGCCAGTACTGATTACCGGTGATGCCCGGCGAATAGAAAGAATTCTTCGCAACCTCATCAACAACGCCATCGCTCATGCTGATTCCAAGCCAGTTAAGGTCTCTCTCTTGTATTCGCTCGAAGATGTTGCCATTGGTGTTCGAGATTACGGTCTTGGCCTAGACGAAGCATCCGCCCCAAGAGTTTTCGATCGTTTTTGGAGGGCTGATCCTTCCCGAGCAAGAACTCGCGGCGGAACAGGTCTTGGACTTTCAATTGCGCTTGAGGATGCCCGGCTACACAACGGAGAACTCCAAGTTTGGGGTCGACCTGCACAAGGGTCACATTTTATTTTAACTTTGCCACGAGTTGCAGGCGATTTAATTAGTGATTACTTGATTCCAGTTGAACCAAAGGATTCTCCGCCCACATCACTGTAAGCGCTCCCTGCCCAAAGATTATTTATGGGGTAAAAACCATCCATGAATGTACTCATGGATCTGCGACACCTTATTTTCCCCGATAGATGTTTAGGTTGCGGAATTCTCAATTCTGGGCTTTGCAACATCTGTCTGATGGAATGGGAATTTCAAAGGAGAGTTACTCACGTCCAAGGTTTACGCGTTTTCGCATCTGTGAAGTATTCCCCGGTAGTCAGCCGCATTCTCTTGGCGGCAAAAGAGAACGGAATTCATGAAGCTGATC
>JBAXNY010000191.1:0-2035 GCA_037133535.1 Actinomycetes bacterium | reverse complement strand
GAGTAATGCCGTATCACTAGTAGGACTCACACTCGTAATTGCATTTTTCTCATTGGTATTTGGTGAATTAGTTCCTAAGCGTTTTGCGCTTTCGCGCACCGAGAGCATTGCACTTGCAGCAGCACCAATTATTGAATTTCTTGCAGTGAGCTTTCGGCCATTAATTTGGGCGCTCTCACATTCAACAAATTTCGTGGTTCGCATCTTTGGCTTAGATCCAAAAGAGCGTCGCGCGGAAATGTCAGAAGAAGAGCTACTAGATCTGGTGACAGGACATGCTGCGCTCTCCGATGAAGAGCGCGACATTGTTGAAGAAGTATTCAATGCCAGTGAGCGACAAATTCATGAAGTTATGGTGCCGCGTACTGAAGTGGAATTTCTTGATAGCTCACTCGTTATTTCAAAAGCGATTGCTATTGCCATTGAGAAAGCACACTCTCGCTATCCCGTGGTACGCGGTTCGACCGATGAAGTAGTTGGCTTTCTTCATGTTCGCGATTTATTAGACTTATCGGCGACTGAAAGAGGCGCAAAGCTACAAGAGTTAGTGCGCCCCATCATGTTCTTGCCGGGCACGAAAGCGATTCTGCCGGCCTTGAGTGAGATGCGCAGCAAGCGCCAACATCTGGCCATTGTGCTTGATGAATACGGTGGCACAGATGGCATCGTGACTATGGAAGATTTAGTGGAGTGCCTAATCGGAGATATTCATGATGAATATGACCCACATGAGAGTGAGTCGATGCTGAAGTCCCGCACTGGCGAAGTTGAAGTTGATGGACTCATCTCGATTGAGGATTTAATGGAAGAGATTCAGATTGAAATTCCAGAAGGGCCCTATGAAACAGTAAGTGGCTTTGTGATGGATTTCTTGGGTCGTTTGCCCGTTGTTGGCGACTCATTAACGGTCAATGGCTTCACAATTGTCGTGAAATCAATGTCGGGCAAGCGCGCAGGAGAGTTATTGATCTCTCGAACGCAAGCCAGCGTGGGAGAATAATTTCATGAGCAAGCGCGTTCTCTCCGGCATTCAACCAACCAGTGATTCTTTCCACTTAGGAAATTATCTTGGTGCGGTTAAGCAATGGGTGGCACTCCAAGCCGATCACGATGCCTTTTATTGCATAGTCGACCTTCACGCACTTACCGTTGAAACCGATCCGAAGTTAATGCGTCAAAGAACACTGGCATCTGCTGCCCAACTTCTTGCACTGGGACTCACCCCTGATAAATGCACTCTCTTTGTTCAATCACAGGTACCACAACACAATCAACTCGGTTGGATCATGGAATGCCTTGCTGGATTTGGTGAAGCCAGTCGCATGACGCAATTCAAAGACAAGTCACAGAAGAGTGGGACCGATCGCACAGTCGTAGGGCTATTTACTTATCCTATGTTGCAAGCAGCTGACATCTTGTTGTACCAAGCGCACTATGTGCCGGTAGGCGAAGATCAACGCCAGCACATTGAACTCACTCGCGATTTAGCAGGACGTTTTAATAATCGTTACGGCCAAACTTTTCAGGTGCCCGATGCCTACATCATGAAAGAGGGCGCAAAGATTCAAGACCTGCAAGAGCCAAGTGCGAAGATGAGTAAGTCTTCTGGTTCTGGCGCCGGTGTTATTGAATTAATGGATGCACCAGAGATCAACATTAAGAAGATTAAGAGCGCCGTTACTGATACTGGCCGAGAAGTGAAATTTGATGAGAAAGAGAAAGCAGGAATAAGCAACCTGCTGACCATTCACTCACAATTATCTGGAACATTAATTAGCGATCTAGAGCAGCGCTTTGAAGGCAAAGGTTATGGCGACTTCAAGGGTGAAGTCGCTGAAGTAGTAGTCGAGTACTTTGCGCCAATCCGTAAGAGAGCGTTGGAATTGCTCGAAGATGAGAGTGCGCTCTTGAAGTTATTAGCCGAAGGCGCAGAGAAAGCTCGCGCAGTCGCGAGTGAAACAATTAGCCAGACCTATAAGAATTTAGGGCTAGTCCAATGAAGTTGCTCGTCACTTCCTGTGCAATTGCCGTAACA
>JBAXNY010000190.1:0-2036 GCA_037133535.1 Actinomycetes bacterium | reverse complement strand
AGCCACCGGACCGATGGTAATGATCAACTCGGCTACTGGTTTTAGGCGAACGAACGCCGAATTAATTGCTCTTGGTAAGTCTTATGGCGCAACTGAATTCCAACTCTTCCGCAAAATCAGATTCCCATTTGCGCTACCCATGATCATCGTTGGCTTCATGGTTGGTTCAATCTTCGGACTCTTGACTGCGGTAGGTGCCGAAATGGTCGGTGGCGGTATGGGACTTGGTAATCGCTTAATTTACTTCTCATCTTTGGTCCAGATGTCTCAATTTGGCGCCGTGCTCGTAATCGTTGCGACTTTTGGCGTCGGAATATATTCCTTCTTCACATTTGTAAATCGCAAGTGGGCAAGTTGGGATGTATAGGAAAAATAAGAATTGCGCTCTAAGCCGAACCCGGAGCGCAGATAATAAAAATGCAAGTCCGCTAACAACAGAAACAGAAAGAGGTAGAGAAATGAAGAACAGAAAGCTATGGCTGGCGGGGGTATCGGCAGTTGCCGCACTCTCTCTAGTTGTTGGACCGACTGTTTCAAATGCAGCTCCTAAGCTGCAAACAATCACTTGGATGTCTCCTCGTGGTTCACTAGATGTAATGGATGACTACATGCTTCACGTAGCCATCGATCGCGGATACTTCAAGGCGCAAGGCATTAACGTAAAACTTATTGCTGGCCCTTCAGATGGAACCGCTGCAACTAAGTTCGTTGCACAAAAGCAAGTAGACGTTTCTTATCCAAGCCCAGGAATTTTGCTATCTTCAATTGCAGCAGGCGTGCCTGTTGTTTCTGCATTTAACATGATTCCAGGACAGGTGTTCAACTTTGCAACACCAAAGGGAAGCGCACTTAAGAAGATCTCTGACTTCACTGGCAAGAAGATCTGTGTTGGTTCACCAGCATGGGCCGCAATTATCAACCCAATGCTTGTAGAAGCTGGCGTTGACTATAAGTCAGTTGAAATCATCGATGCTGGTTGGCCAACATGGTCTCAAGCAATTGCAGCAGGCAAGTGTGATGCTGGTCTTGCATGGGATGGTCTAATTTCACAATGGGCAGCAACAGGTATCAATGTTGACTGGATCATTGGTAAGGAAACTTCAAAGCAACCATCAAATGGTTATGACATCCGCGCTTCTGAACTAAAGTCAAAGGCCGGAAAAGATCTATACACACGCTTCATGCGTGCGGTAGCAATGGGTATGGAGTTCGCTAAGGAAAATCCTCGCGCAGCTGCACAAATTACCTACAACCGTCTGCCAGCACTTGGTGCGACACTGTCACCACAAATTGCTGTTGATTCAATGCGTGAAGAGCAAGTAGGTCACATGATCTCTCGCGTTGATGGCAAGGGTTGGGGTTATCACTACCCTGCAGCATGGTCTGATTATCTAAAGGTTGTTGCAGACATGGGACAAACTCCACGTCTTCTAACTCCTGCAGAGACATACTCAAATGCACTTATCACAGGTGCAAATAAGTTCGACCACGCAGCAGTTGCTAAGGATGCTAAGGCTTACAAGCTAAGCCCAGTATTCGCAAAAGTTGCAATCAAGTAAGTAAAAGTTAAGCGAGGTCGCCCTCGTTAATTCGGGGGCGACTTCTTTTTTATTAGTAAAAACAACTTAAAGATGGGGGGCTCATGAACAAGCTGTCAATGTATTCATATTCATGGGACCTCGCAGAAAATGGCGTAGCCAAAACTGTAAATGAATTAGAAAAAATCGGAATAAATTCCGTAACGCTGGCAAGTAGTTATCACGCCGGTAAATTCCTTCGCCCAAAGAGTGCAACAAAGAAAGTTTATTTTCCAGAAGATGGAACTGTTTATTTCAAATCGGATGCTTCTAAATATGGTGCAATTAAGCCGATACCAAATTCAATTTATGGTGATGGCCAAGTACTTCGTGAATTAACCGAAACCAAAGGGCTATCTGTCAGTGCCTGGTTAGTGCTTCTGCATAACACCCCACTTGGAACAAAGCACCAAGACAGTGCAGTACAAAATGCTTTTGGTGATCCATATATTTATGCGC
>JBAXNY010000189.1:0-2039 GCA_037133535.1 Actinomycetes bacterium | reverse complement strand
TGAAGAACTGCAGATGTAATTGCAAGGGCAGCGATACCAAATGGCAAGTTGATGTAGAAAATCCAACGCCAACCAGTTACTCCGAGAATCTTGTGGTGATCAGAGAAGAAGCCACCCAAAAGTGGGCCGGCTACAGAGGAGAGTCCCCAAACTGCACCGAAATAACCTTGGTAACGGCCGCGCTCGCGTGGGGGAACGATGTCGCCGATAATCACAAATGTGAGCGCCATTAAACCGCCGGCGCCTAAGCCTTGCAGTGCGCGAGTGGCGATGAGCTGCGTCATGTTCTGTGATGCGCCAGCAAGGAATGAACCAATTAAGAAAGTGATAATCGCAAATTGAAAAACAATTCGGCGACCGTAGAGGTCAGAAATTTTTCCATAGAGTGGAGTAGATGCAGTTGAAGTTAATAGGTATGCAGTAACAACCCAGGTGTAATGGTTGAGACCATTGAAATCTTCAACAATACTTTTGAGTGCAGTCGACACAATGGTCTGGTCGAGGGCGGCAAGGAGCATGCCGGTCATCAAGCCGCTAAGGATGATCATGATCTCGCGGTGTGTGTGTTCCTTCATCGGAGCACCCTGGTTTTGTGGGGCGGAATCTTTCTTAGACATGGATCGCCTTTCCCTCGAGAGCAATTGATCAGATGCCAATTGCAAATATCACCCTTATGTTTATATTGCGGTGACTGTGAATAATGCTAAGTTTAGTGGGTGAAGAGCGTTATCGCCGAAGATCTCGTTAAAACTTATCGAAAAGGTTCAGTGAAGGCCCTCGATGGCCTCTCGTTAGATGTCACTGAAGGCACCGTACTCAGCGTATTAGGCCCCAATGGCGCCGGAAAAACTACGACTGTGCGCATTCTTGCCACTCTTCTCTCACCTGACTCTGGACGAGCAACTGTGGCCGGAATCGATGTCATCAAGAATCCTGAGAAAGTGCGCGAAGTAATCGGATTATCTGGTCAATATGCCGCAGTCGATGAAACTCTTACTGGCTGGGATAACTTGGTGATGTTTGGTCAGCTCTATCACTTAGGTAAAACAAAATCTGTGGCAAGAGCAAATGAACTCCTCGAAAAATTTTCACTTACTGATAGCGCTCGTCGTCCGATTAAAACTTACTCCGGCGGCATGCGCCGTCGTCTTGATTTAGCTGCCTCATTAATTGTGAGACCGAAGGTGCTCTTTCTTGATGAACCAACCACTGGCCTAGATCCACGTGGTCGCCAAGAGATGTGGGGCGTCATTGAAGAGTTAGTAAAAGATGGCGTGACGCTTTTACTTACTACCCAATATTTAGAAGAGGCCGATCAATTGGCTGATGAAATTGTTGTAATCGATTATGGAAAAGTAATTGCACGTGGCACATCCGATGCGTTGAAGAAGCAGGTCGGTGGAGAGCGCCTCGAAGTTATTGTCGAGCAGGCACAAATTTTGGCAGCGGTAGAGATTGTGCAGCGAGTAAGTGGCGCAACTGCTTCAATCGATGAAGGTTTACGCAAAATAACGGCGCCAGTGAGTTCTGGATCTACTGCACTTGTAGAAGTTTTGCGCGCTATGGATACATCTGATATTCATCCCTTGGATATTGCACTCAAGCGCCCTTCATTAGACGATGTATTTATGTCCCTTACCGGCCATGCGGCAGAGGATCAAGTCGTTGAAGTGGCCAAGAAGGGGAGAGGGGCTCGTTCATGAATGGAATAACTGATGCACTCATCATTACTAAGCGCCAATTACTACAACTCACTCGCGTGCCAGAAGTTTTAATTTTCTCAACAATTCAACCGATTATGTTTGTGCTCCTCTTTCGCTTTGTATTTGGCGGCTCAATCAGCACTGGTGCACCAGGTGGTTATGTACAACTTTTGATGCCAGGCATCTTTGTGCAGACCGTTGCGTTCACACTCGCCGCGACTGCATCTGGCCTTGCTGAAGATATGAAGAAGGGCTTAATCGATCGCTTCAGATCACTTCCAATTGCGCGTTCTGCCCTCGTATTTGGTCGCACGCTCGGAGATTCCACACTCAACA
>JBAXNY010000188.1:0-2040 GCA_037133535.1 Actinomycetes bacterium | reverse complement strand
TGGCTTTGATGTTCGTACTGCAGCGACCGGATCGCAAGCACTCACAATTGCTGAAGAATTTAAGCCGCACGCAATGATTCTTGATGTTATGTTGCCAGATCTCGATGGCTTCGAAGTCTGTCGCCAGATTCGCAATGAAGGAATTGAAGTTGGAGTCCTCTTCTTATCCGCCAAAGATGAGATGAAAGATAAAGTGCAAGGTTTAACAATTGGTGGCGATGATTACATGACTAAGCCATTTAGCCTTGAAGAGCTTGTCGCACGTTTGCGCGCGCTACTGCGCAGAATCGGTGTTGTCGAACAGACAATGGATGATGAAAAGATTCGCTTTGCAGATCTCGAACTTGATGAAGCAACACATGAAGTTCGTCGTGCCGGAACTTTGATTGAACTCTCTCCGACTGAATTTACTCTCTTGCGCTATCTCTTGATTAATGCCGATCGCGTAGTATCGAAGGCGCAGATCTTGGATCATGTGTGGGATTACGACTTTGGTGGAGACGCCGGAATCGTAGAAACGTATATCTCTTATCTTCGCAAGAAGATTGATATCTTCGAACCAGCTTTAATTCATACAGTGCGCGGCGTTGGATATAGATTGCGTCTGCCTGCGGCAAAGTAAGATCAATGAAATCCCCCTTTCGCCATTGGAGCCTCAAGAGTCGATTGACTCTTGGAGTTGTGCTCTTGTCGGCAATTGCATTTGCGGCATCGAGTATCGCCGCAAACTATGCACTGCGCGGCTATCTCGTTACACAAATCGATAGTGAATTAATCTCAGTAGCGTCAGGGTCTCTACCTCAAGTTCAGCGCTCTGGAATCGAACGTGATGATGAATACAACCCAGTTCCAAAGACAAAGACTGGAAATCCTGTTCGTAGAATTCCAACTGCGACATCCCTTACTTTGCTTGGCGCTGACGGCAAGGTGAGCGCTCAAATTGGTGGTGATCTCAATGGTAATTCGAAATCTCCATATGTTGCAGCACTTACTGTGGCTGAGATTTCATCACACAATGGAAAACCTTTTACTGTAGAGACTCCAGAATCAGATATCAGAGTAGTTGCACTTCCATTCTCCAACGGTCAAGGAACTGTCATCGCCGCAAAATCACTGGGCGAACTCGATCGAACAATTGCAAAGCTACGTTTCTTATTCCTTCTTATCTCACTTATTCTTCTCATAATAATTCTTATCGCAGCTCGTACCGTGATTCGAGTCGGACTTCGTCCACTCAATGACGTCGAAGTCACAGCAGAAGAGATTGCACACGGAAATCTCTCTGCGCGACTTCCTGATGCCGATCCTGCCACCGAGGTAGGAAGACTAGTTACCTCGCTCAACACCATGCTCTCGCGTATCGAAGAATCATTCTCTGTACAGACACAGAGTGAGAACAAATTACGTCGCTTTGTCGCTGATGCTTCTCACGAATTACGCACACCCATCACCGCTATCCGTGGCTTCTCTGAACTTCATCGTCAGGGTGCAGTAACGGGTGCGAAAGAAACTTCTGAACTTATCGGGCGTATTGAAAATGAATCAAAGCGCATGGGCTCACTTGTCGAAGATTTACTTCTGCTTGCTCGTCTTGATCAGGCGCGAGAGATGGATACAAAGCCAGTTGATATCAATAAGGTTGTCGAAGAGGCCGTAATCTCGGCGCGCGCTGCCGGACCACACCACCCCGTTAAATTAATTTCTGCTGGTGCAGAAATTTTTACCCTTGGAGATGAATCGCGAATTCACCAAGTGGTTGCAAACTTACTTGCCAATGCTCGCGCTCATACGCCTGCGGGTACTCCGATTACAGTCTCTCTTTCAACAACAGATGCTGGTGTTGAAGTCACTGTCGCAGATAAGGGACCTGGATTGTCTATCGAGGATCAAAGGCGAATCTTTGAACGTTTCTATCGCGCAGATGAATCACGTGTTCGCACTGGCGATGATGGAAGTGGGTTAGGTCTTTCTATCGTTGATGCAATTATGCAAGCACATGGTGGAAGCGTTTCAGTTAAAAGTGAATTAGGAACAGGCAGC
>JBAXNY010000187.1:0-2046 GCA_037133535.1 Actinomycetes bacterium | reverse complement strand
GGCAAATCGTACCCCTTCGCCCTACTTCTCGACGGTATTTATAACTCGTTTTGCCCATTTAACAATATATCTATAAAACCTTTCTTTCTAGGTCAAAGAATCAGAGATTGAACATCTCTGCTGCGATGCCCCGATTCATAAATATCGATAAAACGTTATTTACTCCGATTTTTGAGCCCACAAGAACGCCCAATTATCGATAAATTGGTAATTGCAGAGTTCGAGGAAAGATTATAGATAAAGCAGTAAAACTATTAAACGATGCTGAAGCGACAAATAGTTATAAGTCTAAAGCCTTTTGTAGGCTAACCAATTCGCCGCTATTGAGATCTCGCCATCTTCCCTCAGGAGTATCCCCCAACGAGATCGGTCCAAACTTTGTTCTGATCAAGCGAAGGACGTGGACATCGACTGCCTCCATGAGACGGCGGATGATGTGATAGCGGCCTTCATGGATGCTGACTTCGATCCATTGTGGCGATAGCTGCTTAAAGGTCAAGACTCGGCCCATGCCATCTTCGAGTTCTATCCCCTTCAAAAGAACCTTTTCAACACCGGTGGGCAGGCTGCCATCGAATTCGATTATGTAGGTCTTCTCCAGACCAAAGGATGGATGGGTGGCGCGAAAGGTTAAATCCCCATCATTTGTAAGAAGAATCAGCCCCTCAGAGTCCTTGTCGAGACGTCCGACATGGAAGAGGCGTTCGGTGCGCAGGTCGATAAAGTCGGCGAGAGAGGGGCGACCATCTGGGTCAAACATGGTAGACAAAACGCCTTTTGGCTTATGAAGTACTACATAATTCTTAGACAATGATCTCGTTATTGTCTCACCATCCACCATGACTTTGACCTTTTCAGGGTCATATTTAGCCCCAAGCTCGCGAACGATAAATCCATCCACGCTCACACGGCCATCGATAATCAATTCGTCGGCTCCGCGGCGGCTGGTGATCCCAGCTTCGGCGATAATTTTATTTAGGCGCATCTCAGGCATTTTTTGGCTATCCATTCTCGACAGTCAGGCGCCCTCCACCACAGAAACGGGTCAAGAAGAGCTTGAATGGAGCAGTCTACGCCAGAGCTCTGGCGGGGCCAAATGGAGCGTTAGGTCGGATCTAAAGGGCTAATCAGTGAGAGATTCGAGAACCTCATCAAGGCGATCTAAATCTGGCAGATATGGAGCCAAGGCAGGAAGATCATCTAGCGAATTAAGCCCTAACCGCTCCAGGAAGTAACTGGTGGTCTTATAGAGGATCGCCCCGGTCTCAGACTCTAGGCCGAACTCTTCAACCAGCCCACGAGTAACCAAGGTCTTCATAACCGCTTCCACATTTACGCCTCTGATCGCTGAGACGCGGGCGCGCGAGACGGGCTGACGGTAGGCGATCACGGCAAGGGTCTCAAGAGCTGCCTGAGTCAGGCGGTTCTGCTGGCCATCAAGCACAAACTTTTCCACGACCGCTGAGCAATCTGGGTTGCTGTAGAAACGCCAGCCGCCATTGATCGCCTTAAGGCAGAAACCACGCCCGTCATAGGAATTGGTCAAGATCTCAAGTGCGGCCACGACCTCATCGACGGTGACCGAGAGAACCGAGGCTAAAGTGAGCTCGGTGACCGGCTCATCCACCACCATCAAGATCGCTTCGATAGAACGTTCAACTTCGGGATTAGACATTTTCGCCCTCTTCTGTCGCAATTACTGGGATATCAAACTCATTAGTGATCTCAACTTCACCGGAATCTGAGCCGGTCCAACTGATTTGAAGCTCCCCGAGAGCCATTACCTGATCAAAGCGCAATACGCCTTGGCGGTAAAGGTCGAGCAGAGCCAGGAATCTTGCCACCACGACCAAGGTCGAATCGGCATCGGAGATTAGATTTCGGAAGCTGACGGTGCGTCCGGCTCGTAGCGCCTCAACTACCCGCTTGGACTCATCTGCCACGCTCACCATACTGGTATGAAGGTGCGCGACTGCGACTACTGGAGCCGTTTTAGGGGTCAGACACCTTTCGGCAATCGCCGCAAAGCGAGCTGCGCCAACCCCG
>JBAXNY010000186.1:0-2050 GCA_037133535.1 Actinomycetes bacterium | reverse complement strand
TAGCAAGCCCGCTTCAGGCATCCACTACTGGCACCGCCCTTGAAGTTGATGGCGGCATGCAATCACTTCGCCTACCTAAATAATTTCTTCGGTAAAAATGCCCAAGCGCACATCCCCTGCAGTGCAGGCACCACGTCGCTCCGTTCTCTCGGATGAGACTTATGACATGGTGAAAGCGATGATCATGTCGCACAACATTGCGCCAGGTCAGAAGGTAAATATCGATGCCTTGGCGAAGAAGCTGAAGGTTTCGCAGACGCCAATTCGCGAAGCGCTAGCTCGTTTGGAATCTGATGGGTTGATTGAGAAAGTTCCACTCAAGGGTTACACCGCGACATCTCTGCTCACACTGAAAGAATTTGATGAACTCTTTCAATTTCGACTTCTCATTGAGCCATGGGCCGCTGAACTTGCCGCAAAGCGCATTGATTCGGTAGGAAAGGCTGCGCTTGAGGCAGAGTTACAGAGTGCAAAAACTGCTTTGAAATTCAAAGACATGGAGAAGGTCGAAGCATTTACCGAGCATGATTCCCGCTTCCATTTATTGATTACTAAAATTTCTGGCAATGACTCCGTCACCGATAGTTTTGAACGAACTCATTGCCATCTTCACCTATTTCGCCTCTTCGTGGCCTCACAATCACAGACCTTGCCGGGCGAAATGAAGGCAAAATTCGTACAAGATCTCTTCAAGCATTACTACCAATCCAGCAGCGGCCAAATAACTATTAAAGAACATGAAGCCATCGCCGCTGCAATTATTTCCAAAAACGGAAAGTCAGCGAAAGCCCTAATGCAAAAACACATTCAACAATCACTCAAACGCTTCTCGCCCGCCGCCAAAGCAATAAACGCGTAACACTTGACGCTCTCACAATTGTGCGGGTAGGCTTTCAAAATCCTATAGGAAAGAAGTGACTTGTGGCCAAGACTGTAATTACCGACATTGAAATTCGCGCTTGCCGCGGTGGCGATTCACTCAACACTCTCGATGCAGTTTCTGCAGTGCAATTACCTGGTGGCAATCGCCCAGACTTCACAGTAATCACAATGACCACATCTGATGGTGTTACCGGTACTTCCATGGGCTTTGGTGCACTCGATGCGAAAGCCGCTGCCGCCACTATGTCGCAAGTAAAGCCATTCTTTATTGGTCGCAGCCCACATGATGCGGCAAAGAACATGAAGGAGTTTGAAAACTTCGATCGCAAGTGGAATCACGTGCCGATTTACTCCTATGCCCCGTTTGATAATGCCTGCTGGGACATCGTGGGCAAGATGGCACATCAACCTGTTTATAAATTGCTCGGAGCATCGCGTGAGAAAGTTCCACTCTATGTAAGTTCGATGTTCTTGCCGGGTCCAGAAGATTACGTAAAACAAGCGCTCGAAGTTAAGGCAAAGGGCTACAAAGGCTATAAGCTCCACCCACCCGGAGATCTGGCGATCGACATTGAGTGCTACCGCGAAGTGCGCAAAGCAGTTGGCGATGATTTCACTTTGATGGCAGATCCAGTTATTGCTTATACCTACGAGCAGGCACTCAAAGCTGGTCGTGAATTAGAGAAGCTCAATTACCGTTGGTTGGAAGAGCCGCTCCTCGATGTGAACATGAATGGTCTCCGCAAGCTCCGTGAGAAGTTGGACATTCCAATTTGCGGCACTGAAGTTATCGCCGGCGCGCACTACTCCACCGCACATTGCATCGCGGAAGGAATCGTCGACATCGTCCGTACCGACGTCTCATGGCGCGGTGGAATCACAGCGGTAATGAAGACTGCGCACGTAGCAGAGGCTTTCGGTGTGCAATGTGAACTTCACACGACGATTTACCACGCTATGGAGCAGATCCAATTGCATCCTTCACTTGCGATGGTCAACTGCGAATTCTTCGAGACGCTCTACCCATTTGATGATTTTGATTTTGGCACAAAGACCAAACTCAACATCAAAGATGGTTACGTCCACGCACCTGAAGGTGAAGGCCTCTGCATCGAATACGACTGGGATTTCATTGAAAATCACACAGTCGCAACTCTCTAAAATTTAG
>JBAXNY010000185.1:0-2050 GCA_037133535.1 Actinomycetes bacterium | reverse complement strand
GGCGGCGAAGACCTTTTGGCACGGGTTGATGAGGCGATGTATCGGGCTAAGCGTGAGGGATCAGGCGTTGAAGTCATAATCTGATGTAAAGGCTTTTCTGAATTGCCCCTTATGCTTAACCGCTTGCTGAACTCACCCGGCAGGTAGAAGAGGTCTAATTGGGTAAAGCATTCCACAATCGGGTATTGGTTTTAGGAGCAGGCGCAGTCTCACAGTGCGTAATTCCACTCCTTATCGAGCATCTCGTAGATGCCAAACAGATCACGATCGCGGATATGCGTGACAATAGATCTCGAGTAGCTAATGCAATCAAGGCTGGTGCAACTTACGTGCAAGACGAGCTAACGCTCGAAAATATGGATGCTTATCTCTCCCGCTTTCTCTCCGAAGGTGATTTTCTCCTCGACTTAGCGTGGAACATCGATGCAAATGACATTATTGGTTGGGCCCATGATCACGGCGTTATTTACTTAAACACCTCTCTTGAAGAGTGGGAGCCATACTCTGGCGGAGCAGAACGCTCCGTGCAATCGCGCACTCTCTATGTGCGTCACATGAAGATTCGCGAAATGAAAGCGGCATGGAAGAACAAGGGCAAGACTGTCATTGTTGAACATGGTGCAAATCCTGGATTAGTTTCACATTTAGCTAAAAAGGCGATGGTTGACATTGCAACTCTCGGTCTCAAAGAGGGCAAAGTTGGTAAGGGCGCTGAAGCTGCGCTCTCTGACGGTAATTTCCCACTCTTAGCGAAAGAACTTGGCGTCAAGGTAATTCACATTGCAGAGCGCGACACGCAAATTGCAGATAAGCCAAAACGTATCGGTGAATTTGTTAATACATGGAGCGTTGAAGGTTTCTACGAAGAAGGTATCGCACCAGCCGAACTTGGTTGGGGCACACATGAGAAGACTCTTCCTTCAAATGCATATCTGCATGAAGGTGGACCGGGTAATCAGATTGCACTCGCTCGTGCCGGTGCAACTACCTGGGTTCGCTCATGGGTTCCTAATTCAGAGACAACTGGTTTATTGGTTCGCCACGGTGAAGCATTTACTCTCTCGGATCACTTAACTGTCTGGGATGGCGAGAAAGCTATCTATCGCCCAACAGTGCATTACGCATATTGCCCATCTGATGCTGCTATCGCATCGCTGCGCGAATTAGAGATGCGCCAGTGGGATCTGCAAAAAGATCAGCGGATCATGAATGATGAGATTATCGATGGCGAAGATCGCCTTGGCGTTCTACTTATGGGCCATCCATACAAATCGTGGTGGACTGGTTCACTTCTCTCTATCCATGATGCTCGCAAATTAATGCCAGGCCAATCTGCAACAACGGTTCAAGTCGCAAGCGCTGTCTATTCCGCTGTTGCTTGGGCGATGAGCCATCCAGATGAAGGTCTACTAGTTCCCGATGAAATGCCATGGCATGAAGTGCTCCCCTACGCGGAGAAGTACTGGGGTGGCTTCCACTCCATTCAATCTGATTGGGATCCATTGCAATCGCGCACTGACATCTTCCGTAATTGGAATAAGCGCGAATACGACCAAGAAGATCCGTGGCAATTTAAGAATTTCTTAGTGGAGCGTCCTGGTTCTTAACGTGTAACGCGAAAGAGATTTACCGGAAGCAAGATCGCCACCGCTATCGGCATTAACCACCATGCATTAGTGCCGCTATGGGTAAGTAGGTAAGTGGCTTGCAACCCAGCTAAAACAATTGCGGTACCGATTAAGTCATCACCGATGAGAAAGTCATACCAGAAGAAGGCAAAATCTCGGGCGACTTTGCGAATCCCGCTATCTTCCAGAACTGTTTCAGCATCTAATTCATCAAACGCTACCACCGCTGAAACTTTGATTTTTGCTTTCGCTTTGCGTGATTTCAACATCGCGATCAAAGTGTAAGAAATTACAAGTAAGAATGCTGCATTCATCAGAATGGCTAAATCTTTTGTGGGCCACTCTGCTCCAGCACCTTCGCCAGCCCAGAAAATTCCAAATGCAGTCAACATAATGCCAACGATGAATTTCAAAGTATTTTC
>JBAXNY010000184.1:0-2059 GCA_037133535.1 Actinomycetes bacterium | reverse complement strand
GCGAAGTCCATTTGGCGTCGGCAGTTCAAATTTTCACACTGGTGGTCAAGCCGGTTCCGTCGATACTGTCTATTTAGGAACCTTTATACGATCAGCAGTTCAATCTGTTGGCGGCTTTAATGAGAGTTTTATCCGTGCGCAAGATTGGGAATTAAATTTTCGTTTGCGCCAAGCTGGCGGAATTATCTATTTCGATCCTCGACTTGAAGTGAAATATCGCCCAAGGCCCACAATTCGGGCTTTGGCAAAGCAATATTTCGAATATGGCCGATGGCGCCGCGTAGTTGCAAGAACTCATAAGGGGACTGTCAATCTTCGTTATTTAGCGCCTCCATTTACTCTGCTCGCATCAATTCTTTCACTCGCATCAGGGTTCTTTATTTCTCCGTATCTATTCTTGCCAGTTGGTGTTTACGTTGGATTTCTCCTCATCTCCTCAGCAGCTATTGGCAACGGAATCGCAGAGAAAATTCGCCTGCCGGCAATTCTTGCGACTATGCAGATGTGTTGGGGAGCAGGATTTATTACATCCTTGCAGACACTCAATAAATGATGCGCCGTCAAATACTGGCAATGCTGCTTATTGTTGCTAATTTGTTGGTAGCACCCGCACACGGTGATGACATACCGACCTTCTTCACTTTTGAAGGCTCTGGATATGGGCATGGTGTCGGAATGAGCCAAGTGGGTGCTCGCGGGCAAGCTCTTGAAGGTAGGAGCGCCACGGAAATTCTTCAGTATTACTTTAAAGATGTTGCTGTGGAACCGGTTAAAGATGACCAACTCATTCGAGTCAATATCGGACATTTGCTTACGAATATTTCCTTACGCACGGATACTAAATATGGTCAACTTCAACTCTTCTCTGGAGATATCAAGCAAGGTTTATCCGCCATACCAGTGGAGAAAATAAGTGCCAAGACAAATTTAGTTTTTACACTTTTGGGAAGTTCAATCGTTCCGTCTTTAGTAAAGGCAGATGGAACATCAGTGATGTTAGAAAGCGGTAGCGCCTGGACAATCCGTTGGACTGGAACAAGATATCTCAAAGGTGTACCTGCTGTGGTCAGCGTAAAGTCCGGTTCAACTTCGGTGAAATATCGATACGGGCAGATGAATATCAAAGTAGTCAATGCAGCAAACCTTGGAAGCAGAATTGAATTTACTAATACTCTGCGATTGCACGATGAATATCTCTGGGGGATTGGCGAAATGCCCTCGTCATGGCCAGCTTCAGCTCTTCAAGCGCAGGTAATTGCTTCTAGAAGTTTTGCCCTGACGCGAAGCAAGAGTTTACGCAGTGCTTGCGCATGTCATCTTTATGCAAGTTTTGTGGATCAGAATTTCGTTGGGTACTCCAAGGAGTTGGAAACTGGGTGGGGCCAAAAGTGGCGCGACGCCGTGAATGCCACATTAGATGGGGAAGATAACGGCTTAGCCGTGACACAGAATTCAATTCCGATTGCTACCTACTTCTTCGCATCTTCTGCTGGTCAAACTTCTTTGGCGGAAGATGTGTGGGGCACGCCGATTGCCTACGTGCAAAGCGTTCCAGACCTATGGAGTTTAGATCCACTACTCAATCCCAAATTTTTCTATTGGGAGCGAATCGTTTCGCAGGAGGTAATGGCCCAGGCTTTCAGCTTGCCTGATGTGGTTTCCGTTGAAATCTTAAGCCGTAAAGTGAATGGCAACGTTGACGTGATGTTGGCAACCTCTAGTACTGGCCAGACCGCGCAATTAGATGGCGTTTCATTTAAAGTCAGTGCGAAATTGCCATCTCGATGGTTTGAATTAGCTCCACCTCAAATGAGTGAAGTTCCGCTCACGCCTTAATTTGCGTGAAGCACCGAGTTCAGACCACCCCAGGTGCCTGTACGAAGAACAACTTCTAGACTTCCATCAAGTGAGTTACGTCGGAAAAGTAAATTATCCCCACCAGAGAGCGCGCTGGCTTTCACGATCTCGCCATCAGGTAAGCGAACTTTTGCCGCTGCCGTGATGTAAGTACCCGCTTCGATGATGCAATTGTTTCCAAGGGAAATACAGAGTCCCGAAT
>JBAXNY010000183.1:0-2069 GCA_037133535.1 Actinomycetes bacterium | reverse complement strand
CGATGTCCTAGGCCCCTAGACGATGGGGACGTTTGAGGCTCGCAAATCGTACCTTTTTATTCGCGCAGGGTAAAACTCGCGGAATTGATGCGCCTATTTACCGAGATTTTGGCGATTAATTGATCGTCCATGTCACCGTAATTGAGACACTGACATCTTGCTGACCTAAATCGATTTGAGTTGCTCCTACTGAATCTTTCGCCATCGCAAATACTTGGCGAATATTCGATGGTGCAGAGTTCTCAACGATTGTTGTGACACTGCCAAGTTTGACTCCCAAGAGTGCGGCGTAATGTGCGGCTTTTGCCTTAGCTTTAGCAACAGCGTTGATACGCGCACCGGAACTCGCCTTTGTATCATCAATAACAAATGGAGTAACCCCAGAGACCTGCAAGTTATTGCCACCTGCTGCAACGATCGCATCAACAATTACACCAGCATTCTTAGCCGCACGAATTGTGATGGTGAAACCCTGGCTAGCCCGATAACCAATTAGAACCGAACCCTTTTCTTGGGTGTAGTTGTATTCAGGGAAGATTGTTAATGTCTGAGTGGCAATATCTTTACTCGCTACTGAATTCTTAGTGAGCGAAGCACGTACGGCAGTTGCCGTAGTGCTTGCTGCCTTGAGTGCATCTGTGCTTGACGCTGCTACAACATTGACCTGTGCATCGACTCGTACCGCATCAGGGGTCACCTTTACTGAACCGTCGGAAGTCACTGTGACAGTGCGCGGTGTCGCTGCCTGCGCAGGAAGTGCAATAAGGGAGAAAACAATGGCAGATGCTGCGATAAGTTTTTTATTCATGAAGCAAGTCTGACTTATTTACCCTGCTTATACAAATGTGAATGATCAGAAATCATTCGCGAAAGTGAGAAAAACTCTTTAGCTCGCGCTTGACCTGCGCTACCAAAATTGTGCATTTGCTCAGAGTTTGCCAAGAGTCCAGTAATTGCCGCAGCCAAAGCATCCCCATTGGGCGCAGTAAGCACGCCAGTTTCACCGTCAACAACTATGTCGTGAATAGAACCCACATTTGTCGCAACAATTGGCAAACCCGCTTGCGCCGCTTGAATCAGAGTTAACGGAATTCCTTCGTTATCGCTAGTCAAAATTGCAAGATCAGATGCAGCAAAAATTTCTGCAACATCACTTCGCCAACCTAAGAATTTCACTGGCAGGCCATCGCGTTCTGCGCGCTGCTTTGTTGTAGCAAAGAGATCGCCTTCACCAACAATCAGAATCTCCGCTGCACTCTTTTTAACCTTCAAAATCTCTGCCACATCGAGCAAGCGATCTGGCCGCTTAATCTGCGTCAAGCGCCCCACAAAAGTGACATAAACGCCGTCAGCGCTAAGGCCAAGCTTCTTTCTTGCCGCGCTCTTCTCAAATTGAACTGGCTCAGGAAGGCCGGGAAAGAAAACGGAGAATTTCCTCTCACTACCAATTCCAGCAGCAATCAAATCGTCCTTGACCTGATTGCCAACTGCCACCAAGTGATGAGTAGATGAAGCAAGTAATTTCTCAGTCAAAGTAACAAGCTTTGTAACTACAGGATTGAAATAACCATGGAGCAGATGACCATGGAAGGTATGTATTCGCACAGCACCAGGCGCCGCAAGCATTGCAGCAATGCGACCAAGCACACCAGCTTTAGCGGTATGTGTGTGAATCACATCTGGTGCAAAGGCACGGATCTCACGGATCAAAGTAAAGAAGGAGAGAAAATCCTTCAGTGGCGAAAGTGATCTACCTAAACCGCCAATTCGCACTGCAGGAATATCACGAGCTACTGTTTCTAAATAATCGGCCTCACCGTTATCGCAATTGCCAGTAATGAGCCTTACTTCAAAATCTGATTTCGGAAGTCCCCGCATTAACTCAGCGACAATCACCGCTGGGCCACCCACATTCATACGGGCTATGATTTCCATAACCTTTATCTGACGCGGTGCCATAGGAGTATCTTGACGCAAATACTTTCGCAATGCACCGCCGCTACGCTGGCAGATGCAGCACAATCTTTAAAAGATGGTGCACTCATCGCATTTCCTACTGAAACGGTTTA
>JBAXNY010000182.1:0-2108 GCA_037133535.1 Actinomycetes bacterium | reverse complement strand
GACAAGGCACTGATTGAACTTTTGTATGGCACTGGCGCACGCGTCAGTGAAGTTATTTCACTTAATGTTTTAGATATCGCCCAATTTGAAGGTGATGGCACGAGTGCTCGCACCGTTAGGTTGAAGGGCAAGGGCGGGAAAGAACGAATCGTTCCGATTGGCTCCTTTGCTGCAGCAGCTGTAAGTGATTACTTAACACGCACTCGGCCGGCACTGAGTAGCAAAGCGAAGCGAGTAAGTAGCGCACTCTTTCTCAATGTCCGCGGTGGTCGGTTAAGTCGACAAAGCGCTTGGCAGATTATTCTCGACACTGCAAAGCGAGCGGGAATAGAGAGCGTTGTGAGCCCACACGTATTTCGCCATTCCTATGCCACACATTTGCTCGATGGCGGTGCAGATATACGCGTCGTGCAGGAGTTGCTTGGCCATTCATCTGTTACAACAACGCAGATTTACACGCTCATTACGATTGATAAAGTGCGAGAAAGCTACGCGTTAGCGCACCCGAGAGCGTTATAGATTTACTGACCGCGAAGTCGGCGAGCAAGAATGCTCTGGTCGCCCTTTGATTCTAAGTCAGCAACGATCACTGCAATTGATTCGCGAACAATGCGACCGCGGTCAACAGCAAGACCTAAATCGCCACGAAGAATTAATCGAGCATTATCAATGTCGAATAGTTCATCGGCAGATAAGTAGACAGTAATTTTCTCATCGTGACGTTCGCGACCAGATGGTGCGCGTTCGGTAGAGACAACGCGACGACGTTGGGTGTTGCGTACGCCCTTTTTCGAAACATTCTTAGGAGGCAATTGAGCTGTAGTCATTGGCGCTGATACCGGTGCGCTCTCCGCTACCTGTGGCACGGCAGTTAGGGGAGTTGTGGTGCGGAATAGTTCATCGGCACCTGGCAAGCTGGCTCTGCGACTCATTTGGCTCCTCCTCGAGCAATCAATTCACGTGCTAAACGACGATAAGACTCTGCGCCAGCCGATGCTGCGAAAGCTTTGGTGATTGGAACGCCTTTATTTGTTGAATCTGGAAATTTGATGGTCTTTGCAATGACAGTCTCAAAGATGTCATCGGGATAGCGCTCACAGATACGAGTAAGAACTTCCTTGTGATGCAATTTATTCTCATACATAGTTGCGAGAATTCCAGCTAATTTGAGATTTGGATTTAAGAAATTGCGAACCTTATCGAGGTTAATGCTTAACTCGATAAATCCATGGAGTGAGAGATTCTCACATTGCAACGGAACGATTACTTCATCAGATGCAATCAGCGCATTCATGGCAAGTTGTCCCATAGTTGGCTGGCAATCGATCAAAATTACGTCGTACTTACTCTTCAATGGCTCTAGGGTGCGCTTGAGATATTGCTGTCCACCAATTTCTTGGCCGAGAGTAATTTCAGCACTCACTAAGTCACGGTTAGTTGGAAGGAAATCTAAATTTGGTACGGCAGATTTCAAAACAATGCTCTCAACATTGGTACTTGGATCCATTAACGCTTGGTAGACAGTCTCCTCTTTAGCCAAAGTGTGTACAGGAACACCAAGAGCTAGCGAGAGACCACCTTGTGGATCGAAATCTACGAGAAGTACTCGGCGGCCAAACTCTGCAAGGGCTGCACCGAGGCTGATGGTCGTTGTTGTTTTACCAACGCCACCTTTTTGATTGAAGATGGAGATCACCTTTGCAGTGCCATTGTCTGCAACTGCACCAGGCTTTGGCCAGTACTTAGGTTTGCGTGCCATTACCTTGGAAGTAGTGGCTACTTCGGCCTCAATTGTCGATTTAGCGCTCAAGCGAGAAACCTCCCTTTCGATCACTGCGGACTCTATGACGACCGTGCGGGAAGAGCAAGACGCGCTCAAATGCAGTACCGTGCCGCGTGTGGAGACCACTGAACCGGAGATTGGCGCTGTAGAGAGTGAATCCGGCGCACCCTTTTCCGTTCACCTGGATAACTTCGATGGACCCTTCGATCTTCTCCTTCAACTGATTTCGCGCCACAAATTAGACATTACCGAGATTGCCCTCAGCACCGTCACCGATGAATTCATCTCCTTTATCCGCGCCCTTGAGCTCTCAGGCGAGGGCTGG
>JBAXNY010000181.1:0-2113 GCA_037133535.1 Actinomycetes bacterium | reverse complement strand
GATCTACCAGTGAAATTACCAAAGTTCTTCATCGAATCAGCAGCGAAATACCGCGAAGCGAGTATTCAACGGCTGCAACCACTTTGCGTTCTGGCGGCGCAATTCGCATTGAAAACTATGGCTCTGCAATCGATGAAGCCACTGCTGTTGCGCTCTGGTTCCAAGAATTGCATGTGATCGAAGGCGTGAGTTACCGCGATATGGCTGTGGTGACGAGAAATAGTAATACTGAACTCTTCCGAATAGCCTTCTCGGCCTTAGGGATTCCCATCGCACATACCCCAGACCTTTCATTGGCTGAGCGAAATGCAGTGTGGCCCATCTTCACACTTATCTCCCTCGCAGATGCCTCACTCAAGCCACAGTTCGATGCGCACCAACATGACGCAGAGGTCGAAGAACTCATGCTCTCCATCTACGGAGAAGCAGATATGTTCGATATCAAGCGACTCAACGAGCTTCGCTTACGATCGGGATTAAGCGAAGCTTCACTCTATGAACTTCTCAATGAGCGAAACGATCTGCCCACAACGCGTATTTCCAAGTACCTCGAAGGCGTGCGCAAAGTGCTCTCGAAGTCGGGTGGTCGTACCGATGAGATCCTCTGGAAAGTCTGGCAACTCCTCTCAAGTGCGGGCGAACCCGCGGCCATGTGGCAGAACGTGGCGCTCGCCGGCGGCCGTAAAGGCGAGGCGGCGCACGAAAACTTAGATTCACTCATTGAGTTAGTGCAAAACGCTTCACGCTACGCCGAGCGCAAACCCAGGTCGCGCGTCATGGAATTTGTGCATGAGATGCAAAGCCAAGAATTTGATGCAGATGTTATTCGGCCAAGACGTATTGAGCGTGAGCGGGTGGCAATCTCCAGTGTGCATCGAGCTCGTGGCAAGCAGTGGCGGGTGGTCGCTATCCCATCACTTAACGGGGGCGCATGGCCCAACCTCACGCCTCGCGGTTCACTCCTTGGTAGCGAAGAGTTTGTGGAACTTCAAGGGAGAAGTGATGCCACTGGTAGCGCAGAAATTCTTAAACTCAATGCCAGCAGCGCACTCCTAATCGATGAACGTCGACTCTTACATGCTGCTGTGGGTCGTTCCGGGGAGTACCTCATGATTTCAGCAGTCACTGGTGAAGATTCCAGACCATCGCGTTTCTTTCGCGATATCTGTCAGGCGATGGCACCTGAGTTAACCGGCATCAGCAAGGTCTCTGATCGACTCTCTCCTGAGTCCTTCATCTCGGCACTTCGCCATCGACTTACCGGAGAAAGCGGGGGCATGATTTCCCCTGCAGAGACCACGCCAGAACGCGCTGCGCAGATTCTTGGGTTCTTGGCGAATGCAGAGGTCGCGGGCGCCGATGTTTCGAATTGGTATGGATACCGCCCGCTCTCTGATGATCGCCCAGTAGCTGTCGAAGATGAAGAGATTCGGCTCTCTCCGAGCAACATCGACGCATTCGAAAACTGTCAACTGCGTTGGCTTCTCACGCAAAATGGTGGCCAACGTGGTGATAGCAAAGAGCAAGCACTTGGCATCCTCATTCATCAGATAGCTGAAGGCTTGATTCAGCCAGATATATCCACGAGTGACTTAAAGGCGAAATTTGATAACGGGCTGGCGGCCATAGATCTTGGTAAAGGTTGGGTTCGTGCATCGTATGAAAAGAGTGCGAACAGAATGTTTGAAAACTTACTCTCTTGGCATGCAGCAAATAATCGCACCTTACTTTCGGTCGAATCTCAGATAGATATGCATATTGGCCGGGTTCATCTCACCGGAAAGATTGATCGGCTCGAGAGCGATGGGAATGGCAAGACCATCGTGGTCGACTTAAAGAGCGCGAAGACCGCAATCTCAAAGGCAGATGCGCAAGCCACACACCAACTCAGTGCATACCAGCTTGCAGTGGCTGAAGGTGGCGTACGAGATCTTGAACTTGCGCCACCTGCAGGCGGAGAACTGGTCTATCTCGGTGGCGAGAAAGCATCGTCGCGAGTACAGAGTGAACTTGGAATCGATGAGGTAAAGCAAGCGCTAGGCGAAATCGCACTCAAAATGTCTGGCGCATTCTTTGAGGCCCAGAAATCTAAAGAGTGCAGAATTTGCCCAGT
>JBAXNY010000180.1:0-2115 GCA_037133535.1 Actinomycetes bacterium | reverse complement strand
CACCAGGAGTTGAGTAACGCACCTTTGCTACCCATGGATACACCTTGTTGCCAGGAAGTTGTCCGCCTTCACCAGGCTTTGCACCTTGTGCAATTTTGATTTGAATGTCATCTGAATTAACTAAGTAATCACTAGTAACACCAAAGCGACCTGAAGCAACCTGCTTAATTGCTGAGCGCTTTGAATCTCCATTAGCCATCTTTATATAGCGCTCTGGATCTTCGCCACCTTCACCCGTGTTTGATTTACCGCCTAAACGGTTCATCGCAATGGCTAAAGTCTCGTGAACTTCTTGTGAAACAGATCCATATGACATCGCTCCAGTTGAGAAGCGCTTCATAATCTCTGAGGCTGATTCCACTTCGTCAATTGAAATCGCAGGACGCACGGTTTCATTGAAACCAAAGAGACCACGCAAAGTCATTAAGCGAGTGCTCTGATCATTAACGCGATCTGTATAGCGCTTAAAGACGTCATAGCGCTTATTGCGAGTGGAGTGCTGCAATGTGAAGACCGTCTCTGGATCAAATAAATGTGGCTCGCCTTCGCGGCGCCACTGATATTCCCCGCCAATAGGCAATCTCTTAGTGCCAGGAATTGCTCCACCTGGAGGGTATGCGATGTGGTGACGTGCAATTGTTTCTTGGGCAATAACATCTAAGTTCACTCCGCCAAGGCGAGATGTTGTGCCAACAAAATACTCATCCACTAATTCTTGGCTCAAACCAATAGCTTCAAATACTTGAGCCCCTGTGTATGAAGCGATGGTGCTAATGCCCATCTTGGACATTACTTTAAGCACACCTTTACCTAAAGACTTAATTAAATTACGAACAGCCTTCTCAGGTGTAATTCCTGTAATCACTCCCTGTAGAACTAAATCTTCAGCTGTCTCCATAGCCAAATATGGATTAACTGCCGCTGCGCCATAACCGATTAAGAGTGCAACATGGTGCACTTCTCGCACATCGCCGGCTTCTATAACAAGTCCCACCTTGGTGCGGGTCTTCTCTCGAATTAAATGGTGGTGAACAGCAGAGGTTAATAGAAGAGATGGAATTGGTGCTTCTTCGGCATCTGCATCACGATCAGAGAGAACAATGATGCGTGCACCATCTGCAATTGCCTGTGAAACTTCCGCCTTAATTTCTTCCAAACGCTCGCGGAGTGAATCGCCTCCATCTGCAACAAAGAACAAGCCACGAATCACATGTGTGGCTAATCCTGGGTAATCGCCATCAGCATTAACGTGAATAATCTTTGCTAACTCATCATTATCGATAACTGGAAATGCCAATGAGATCTGGCGACAGCTACTAGGACCTGGATCCAATAAATTGTGTTCCGGGCCCATGGAAGTTCCAAGGCTTGTAACTAACTCTTCACGAATTGCATCTAGCGGCGGATTAGTTACCTGGGCAAAAAGTTGAGAGAAATAATCAAAAATTAATCGTGGCTTATCCGAGAGAGCGGCAATAGGAGTATCAGTTCCCATTGAACCAAGAGCTTCTAAACCATTTTTTGCCATAGGTGTAATAAGAATGCGAACTTCTTCTTCGGTATAACCAAATGCTCGCTGCCGGCGCAATACTGAAGAGTGAGGATAAATAATGTGTTCGCGGGAAGGAAGGTCACTTAACTTAACCATTCCCGCATGGATCCAATCTCCATATGGAGATGCATCAGCTAACTGATCTTTAATCTCAGCATCTTCAATAATTCGTCCAGCTTCAATATCAACTAAGAACATCTTGCCTGGCTGCAAGCGACCCTTGCGGGCAATATTTTCTGCAGGGATATCAAGAACGCCAACTTCAGAGGCAAGTACAACGAGGCCATCCTTTGTTACCCAAAAACGGGAAGGACGCAGACCATTTCTATCAAGAACAGCGCCAACTTGATGTCCATCAGTAAATGTCACACATGCAGGTCCATCCCATGGCTCCATCAGTGATGCATGGAATGCATAGAAATCACGGCGATTTTGCGGCATCGTTTCATGATTTTCCCAAGCTTCAGGAATCATCATTAAGACTGCATGTGGCAATGAACGACCACCTAAATAGAGAAGTTCTAGAACTTCATCAAAAGATGCAGAGTCACTACCTGACATTT
>JBAXNY010000179.1:0-2120 GCA_037133535.1 Actinomycetes bacterium | reverse complement strand
AACCCCTAACCTTCTGATCCGTAGTCAGATGCTCTATCCGTTGAGCTACAGGCGCCGGTCGTGCTGGTGAAGCCTACCCGTTTTTCTAGGTGGTTATAAAACCCCTAACTTCACTAATTCTGCGTGATTGGCCACTTTCTTTCGAGGTTTTCCAAGCGGCTCTCCCGCGGCGACTTCGGCGGCGTTGATGCGCTCCCAAGCAGATTGGTCGACGATCACTTTCCCTGCAAGCAATTCTGTAATGTCTCCGGCAGATTTTGGTTCTAGTGACAGTTGGCTGATGAGTAAATCAATGACATCACTTGCATCACTCTTATTTGTGCCGATGACTCCAGATGGCCCACGCTTTGCCCAACCGACAACATAGAGATTGGTGTCAGCAACAGCGCCATTCTCATTACGAACTCGACCTGCCTCGTATGTAATTCCCTCGATTGGCTCTGCTTCGTAACCAATCGCTGAAATAACTAAGCCCGTTTTTACAGTGCTTCTTTCACCATTTGCAGTGACTTTATCGTGAGAAACTTTATTGTGAGCAAAAGTAACGCTCTCCACTCTCTCTTGACCACTTATTTCTTCAGGGGTAAGAAGAAAGCGAAACTCTAAAGTGCGCTCACTTGAATTGCGACCATTTTCGGCAACATGGAGCATTGCATCAAGATTGCTTGCCACATGTTTCTCTGCATTTTCACCAACGCGGGCGATGGCCTGATGAATTTCATCAGCATTGATGACCACATTTGTATGTTCAAGCTTTGCAAGTTCTCGCAACTCTGGTGCAGTGAATGCAGCGTGTTCTGGGCCGCGGCGCGCGCAGAGAATAACGTGGCGAATCTTTGATTGATGTAGTGCAAGGAGTGCATGATCTGCAGTATCTGTGGGATCTAGTTCAATGGGATTTAGTGCCAGCATTCGCGCAACATCCATTGCAACATTTCCAGCACCAATTACTACTGCGGTATCGGTATTGAGATCAACATCGTGGCCGGCGAAATCAGGATGTGCGTTGTACCAAGGTACAAATTCTGCCGAAGAATGAGAACCTGCTAATTGCTCACCCCGAATTCCCAGCTTTTTACCAATCGATGAGCCAGTTGCAATAATTACCGCGTCGTAACGCGCCCTTAGATCATCGGTAGATAAGTCTTTTCCTAATTCAACATTGCCAAATAGGCGAAATCCTTCGCTCTTGGCAATCTTTTCAAAGACTTTGGAAACACTCTTTATCTTGGGGTGGTCTGGTGCAACACCACTGCGCACCAAACCCCAGGGAGTAGGAAGGCGTTCAAACATGTCTATCGCAAAGGTTCGCTCATCTGATGCCGAATTTTGAAGCGCTTGTGCCGCAAAGTACCCAGCCGGTCCCGCACCGACTATTGCAATGGAGTATCTCTTCTGCGCCATAAGAGAAGTTTACTAGGTAAAGTTGCCGCACTATGGGTATGAGAGATCTCTTTCGCCGAGGCAAAGATTCAACGCCAGAATATGTTGGCTATTCCAACAATATTCGTACCGGAATCCGAGCAAATAATTTCGTTATTTCACTCTCACCCTGTGCCGATGAGCTTGCAGTAAAAATTGCTCGCACAGACACACTCTTTACAGTGATTGAGTACAGCAACGAAATCGCAGACGCGCTGCCATCTATAGTCAGTCATCCCAATACTGCTAGTGCCTTTCTTTTGAGCTATGGCTGTGAAGTGAAATCTTCACGTGAGTTCGCCGTTGAACTACGAGGACTCAACCCCAACATTGAATTCTTGGAGTTAGAGAATGGAAATCTCTCAGAATTTGCAATGACCATGGGTCCTGCAGTTATGCAGGAGCTTAAATTTCAAGCAAGTCCTGGGCTAGAAAATATTGAATTGCCATTAATCGCGCTAATTGCGCCACAGAGCGATGAGAAGATCACATCAGTTCTACAGGTATTGCGCGAAGCCAAAATTGAAGTCCGTGAAATCTTCGCCTCTACTAATCAGAGAACAGCACTGGTCGAAGCTGCGAAATCTGGGGCCCTCGCAATCGTGAATTTCACCGATGGAAATGACTATCCATCTGGAACCTACATTTCACCAATCATTAACGTTGCAAGCAATTCCGATTTTCACCAAAGTATTGCA
>JBAXNY010000178.1:0-2149 GCA_037133535.1 Actinomycetes bacterium | reverse complement strand
GAAGTTGCATTAGAGCTTCGGCCAAATACTCTCATGCTCGTAGAACACCCGTCGGTTTATACCGCCGGGCGACGCACGACCCTGGATGAGCGTCCGATCGATGGCACGCTAGTTGTCGATGTTGATCGAGGCGGAAAAATTACTTGGCACGGACCAGGCCAACTCGTGGGTTACCCAATTGTTCGCTTAGCAAAACGCAATGATGTAGTTGGTTATGTGCGCACCGTCGAAGCAGCTCTTATGAAAGTTTGTGAAGAATTTGGTTTAGCAGCGCAGCAATATTGTGATCGCACTGGCGTATGGATTCGCGACAACAATGGCGACCGCAAAATTGCTGCAATTGGAATCCGAGTTGCAAAAGGTGTGACCATGCATGGCTTCGCCCTCAATGTAAATCCAGATCTCACACCATTTACTCGCATTATTGCCTGCGGGATTCCCGATGTTGAAGTGACTTCTCTTGCAAAAGAGCTCGGCCGAGATGTTCAATTGAGTGAAGTAATTCCATTGATCGAAAAGCACCTACTTCCTGCCTTAGAAAATGTGAGTTTGTGACGATTGCACCAGAGGGACGCAAGATGTTGCGGATCGAAGCGCGCAATGCGCAGACTCCGATTGAACGCAAACCTGAATGGATTAAGACTCGCGCCGTCATGGGCCCTGAATACACCCAACTTCGCTCACTCGTGAAGAGTGAAGGTCTGCACACTGTCTGCCAAGAAGCTGCTTGTCCAAATATTTTTGAGTGCTGGGAAGATCGCGAAGCCACATTCCTTATCGGTGGCGAACAATGCACTCGCCGCTGCGATTTCTGCAACATCGATACCGGTAAGCCTGGACCACTCGATCGCGACGAGCCACGACGCGTTGCTGAATCAATTCAGCAGATGGAACTTCGTTACGCCACTATCACCGGTGTTGCACGCGATGATCTCGATGATGAAGGTGCATGGCTCTATGCCGAAACAATTCGCGTCGTGCACGAACTTAATCCGGGCACTGGCGTTGAAATGTTGGCGCCAGATTTCAGTGGACATTCGGAATTGCTCAATCAGGTCTTTGAAACTCGCCCTGAAGTATTTGCACACAATGTTGAGACAGTCCCCCGTATTTTCAAGCAGATCCGCCCAGCCTTTACTTATGAGCGCTCACTCGATGTTATCTCGCAGGCGCGCGATTTTGGCTTGATTACTAAGTCGAATTTGATCCTTGGCCTCGGCGAAGATCGCAGCGAGGTTTCCCAAGCACTTCGCGATCTGCGCAGTGCGGGCTGTGACTTAATCACTATTACTCAGTACTTGCGTCCGACAAATCGCCATCACCCAGTTGAGCGCTGGGTTAAGCCAGAAGAGTTTGTTGAGCTAAGCAAAGAGGCAGAAGAGATTGGTTTCCTTGGTGTGATGAGCGGGCCACTTGTTCGCTCTAGTTATCGCGCTGGGCGCCTTTATAAGCAGGCGATGGAAGCGCGCGTTTCACGTGGCTGATCTGGTCTATCCCCCAGTAATTGTTTCGCTGAAAACTTTCTGGAAATACCTTGGTTTAAAATTCACATTCACTGGTTCAGAGAATCTGCCAAAGACCGGTGGCGCAATTTTGGCTATGAACCATGTTGGTTATCTAGATTTCGCTCTGATCGGCACTGCAGCACTTCCAGCAAAACGCTACATCCGCTTTATGGCAAAGAAATCAATCTTTGAACATCCCATTGCTGGCCCCCTGATGCGCGGAATGCATCACATCAGTGTCGATCGCGATAATGGATCGGGCTCATTTGTCGCCGCACTTCGCGCGCTACGCAGTGGTGAAATCATCGGAATCTTTCCAGAGGCCACAATCTCAGTGAGCTTTGAAATCAAAGCTATTAAATCTGGCGCAGTGCGACTTGCAACTGGTGCCGGCGTTCCAATCATTCCTGCAGTTGTCTGGGGCAGTCAGCGAATTGTCACCAAAGGACTCAAACCCAACTTCAAACGCAACCACGTTCCCGTCTTTGTGAAATTTGGCGCACCGCTCTACTTCACTAAAGATCAAGATGTTGAGGCGTGTGAAAAGATTCTGCGAGACACGTTGATCGCACTTCTGCATGGAGTGCAGAGTGAATATCCCGATAACCATGCTGGCGCACGCTGGGCTCCGCAGCGTCTTGGTG
>JBAXNY010000177.1:0-2157 GCA_037133535.1 Actinomycetes bacterium | reverse complement strand
GTGAGGAAGCCTGGTCTGCATCCTCTTGTTGTGCGGCAAGACGAGCTAGCCGCTCACGATCTGCTTGCTTGAGTTGAGCCAAGATCTTTTCGGCCTGCGCCAACTTGCTTGTCGCCTCGGCTGCTTTCGCAATTAGTCGAGCTTGAGTGCTTTTAACGAGCGCAAGTTTGTCGTTAACAGTAAAAGTTGTGGCGTTTAATCTCTGAGTTGCTGCTGTATAGCGACGCAATTGAACGCTCTTATAACGAGTGATTGCGTTGAGTGAACCAGCTGCAGAGAGATAAAGAGTGGGATCGCTAGAGAATAGAAGTTCTAGTCCCTCACTTAACCCACCAGCTTTATATTGACTTACAGCGATAGACCCTAAAGATTTACGAAGTTGCTCAACTGTCTGACCTTGCGCTGCAGCTTGTTGCTTAATGCCATTCAGAGTACGAGTGAGCGCATCTAATTGAACTCGGGCCGCTTGCGCGCCTTCTGCTGCAGATGTCGCTTCTTCTTGGAGAGTTTGTACCTTTACTTGAATTTCCTCGAGTGAAGGCGCGGCAAATGCAGCAGGTAGAAGACTGGAGAGTCCCAGTCCAATAACCGCAATCAGCGCAATTCGAGTCTTTTGCATCAGAGCAGGTTAATGCTGCATAGCGTTGTCACTCAACTTCCACGCGTGAAATGACCTTGGAATTACCCCAGAGCTTGGTTATTGAACTGCAATGGCGCGACCATGCCACGCGATGCAAGGAGAGAGATCGCCTCCACTGTTTCATCACTCAACTCTGGAGCTGGCGAAAAGAGCGCGGTTACAACACAATCACTGCATGCAATCTCGCGCATAGTGCAACTTTCACAATCAATGATCATGCTAAAAGGCTACGTCCCACCACCGACATCGCCCCTCTTGCTGCGCCTTTGCCTCTGTCCGAGTTAGCCTTCCTACGTGGCAACGATTGCAACGCTCGTACTGGGCCAAGATGGATCATCTACCTACGCTGGCAATTCCCTTGGTTTATCTACCGATGCCGATCGAGCGCGCTTTCTTACTCGCCGTCGCAGCGCTGATTGCATTCTTACCGGTGGCAAAACAGCTCGAGCCGAAGGGTATGCATCAACTCCGGTGGCGCTAGTAATTCTTTCGCGCAGTGAAGAGATTATTCGCCCGGAAAATCCATTGGCAAAGCAGTGGAACCTGTCGATTACAGATGCGATCGCAGAGATTCATTCGCAATTTGGTGATGCAATCATGATTGAGGGCGGTGTGAATTTTCTCAAAGTAGCACTGGATGCTGGGGTGGTCGATCAAATAGAACTCAGTATTACGCCCATTACTGGCGGAGAGAATAAATTCAAATGGAAATCTCTGACTAATGACTTTAAAGTGACAAAAGAGGAAGAATTAATTGATACGAAATTTATTACTTTAGAGCGAAACTAAGCAGACTCCTGCTACTGCAAAAATTGCGCCGAAGTATTGAACTTTATGTAAACGTTCACGCAGAATAATAAAAGCAAGTGCAACTGTGACAACTGGGAAGAGTGAGCCTAGAACAATTGCGATAGAGACATAGCCATGAGTGGTGGCAATTCCTAAGAGAACATTGGCGGCGAAATCTGCGATACCAACAAAGATCAATCTGCCGGTGTCTGCCTTCTTGAAACCACCGAGTGTGCGATAGCGAAGTGCTAAGAAAATTCCCAGGACGATTGTTGCAATACGCATTGAGAGCATTGTCATGAAGGCATTGCTGGCAGAACCTCGTGCCATAAATGTGAGGGCTAAACCAAAACCACCTGCTGCACCAAAAGCGAAGAGCAGTGGTTTGAGCGAAAAGCCACCAGAGAACTCGGGGCCACTTGCACAGAATGCGCCGATCAATGCGAGTACAACACCAGCAAGCTTCATCTTGCTAAGGACTTCGCCACCAACTAGTGCAACTGCAACGGGAAGAGTTGCACCAAGTGCGCTAATCGGTGAGACAACACCCATGCGACCGGTAGCAAGACCTGAGTAAAGACAGACAATTCCAATGTAACCGGCGATGCCCGCGATAACTCCATTGAAGAAATAACCATGTAAGCCCAATGCTTCACCGTGAAATGGTGAGATGACGAGCGCAATTAAAAGTCCAAAGACCAAGCTAATTGCCTGAGTTGCACTCGTCA
>JBAXNY010000176.1:0-2175 GCA_037133535.1 Actinomycetes bacterium | reverse complement strand
CAGTCTTTATAGATGTGACTCGGCCATGTACTTTTGCACGTTTACGCCACTGAATCTGACCAATTTTCGTAATGTCTTCTGCATAGTGACTTACAGGTTCAACATCTCCAGGTTCAATTTTCTTTGGAGTTGGAACATTTATTTCCGCAGGTTGAATCACAGTGTGCCCAGGATGGAAGTCAAGCGTTGCTCCTGAGGTGATGCGATCAACGTCAAACGGAACAATCGTTGCAACAACTCTTGGTACTTGAGAAATTGGGGCAGCAATTTCATCAGCTGTTTGATCGTGCAAAATTTTTCCAATAAATCGCGAATAAGAACGACGAGGAAGCAGGAGAGTTAATTCAACATCATGATTAGCAGTGGCTCGAATTGCATAATCAACTGTAGCATTTGGGATTCGACGGTCTGGACAATCAATGAGCTCTAATGAAACATCCTGCAATCCAGGATTTTCGGCCCACGCCTGTGAGATTTCCTGCGCACGTTGGTCATCAATTACAAAGTGAACAGCATTGATATTTCGAGGCTTAAAACTACGTGCATATCGAATCGCACTCACAGTAGCTAGATCAACGCTGTCTACGAGAACTGTCACATCATGTCGTGCAATCGAGGTTGCGCGTGTTTCTTTCGTATCTACACGAAGTGCAGCCTGCTCTTTTCGGTATTGACGATTTAAACGCAGAAGAAGGGCGACAATAATGGGAGTAATAACAATTATTACCCAGGCACCTTCAGTAAATTTTACAATTGCAAAAATAATGACAATTACTAGCGATACAACACCAGATAAAGTATTGATGACGTAGCTGTATTGCCAACCTTTAGCTTTGTTTGTTGATGCTCGTTTAGCCATTCCAAAACCAACAAGTGTGAACCCTGTAAATACCCCGAGGGCATAAAAAGCAACTAAATGATTCACATCTGCGCGAGTAGCAAAGACCAATGCAATTGCGGTTGATGCGAGCAAGATAATTCCATTTGAAAAAGCAAGACGGTGGCCACGCTTAGTAAGTTGGCGGGGCAAAAAACCATCATTTGCAACAAAGTTAACTAAATATGGGAAGCCACTGTAGGCAGTGTTTGCACCAGTAATAAGGATCAACATCGTTGCACCTTGTACTACGAAGAAGAATATGGCGCCGAAAGTTCCACTACCTAGTGTTGCTTTAGCTATTTGCGAGATTACAGTCGGTGCGCCAGTTGCATAAGGTGTTGCAAAAGTTGCGTGAGCGAACCATGAAACACCAAATACGAGCGTTCCAAGGATTGCACTCATGGTGAGCAGTGTTTTTCTAGCGTTCACACCTTCTGGAACTTTGAAAAGAGATACTCCGTCAGATATAGCTTCAAGGCCGGTAAGTGAAGATCCACCATTAGCAAATGCGCGTAGCAAAATAAATACTGCAGCAAAGTTGAGCAAACCTTTGGCTTGGCCGATTTCAACTGCGCCTTGCAAAGTGTGTGGGTCGTATTGAATGAGTGTGCCATTGATAGTCCGATATATACCCATACCAAATACAACGGCCATGGAACCAACAAAGAAATAAGTTGGAAGTGCGAATGCAGCACCGGCCTCTTTAACACCCCGGAGGTTTCCAAAAGTTAGAAGTAAAATAATTGCAACAGTGAAGGTCAATTTGTATGGATGCAGAGAAGTAAATGTAGAAATGATCGCATCTACACCTGCTGAAGATTGAATTGCGACGGTAACAATGTAATCCAGCATCAAGGCCACAGCTGCAATTTGAGAAAAGAGTGGACTTAAATTATCTCTAGATACAACGTACGCACCGCCAGATTTTGTATAAATCTGAACGACTTCACGATATGAAAAAGTAACAATAATAAGTACGGCTAAAACAACCATTGTCATTGGCATCAAAATTCCAAATGCCGCAAGACCAAAAGCTGGAAGTAGAGCGATAAGAATCTGTTCAGAACCGTAAGCAGATGATGAAATACAATCCGATGAAAGAATTCCCAGTGCAAATCTCTTACTTAAACGTTGGTGTGAGAGTGAATGTCGGTTGAGCGGATTTCCAAGAAAGGCCTTCTTTAGTTTGTACAAGAAAGGATCTTTCAGGTGGGCATGCTCTTGTAAGGCCATAGGCATTGGCGCGTCATCGGTCCACGACTTTGGCACTTATTACTCCTTTTTAATTGCGTTTA
>JBAXNY010000175.1:0-2184 GCA_037133535.1 Actinomycetes bacterium | reverse complement strand
ATGTTGTGAAATACCGCTGAGATACAGTTCGAAGGCCCCGCAGATTAAATTCTGTGGGGCTTTTGATTTGTCGCAACGCCGAAATTCCGATCGGATTCCACAAGTTTGAAGGCTGTGCGGCTAGCCTTTTCTCATGAAAATTAGCTTGATGCGCAACATCCTCAGGGCCGGGTCCCTTGTCTTTGGTGGCTCCGCTCTCTTCCTCCTCATTCTGCCAGGAACATTTCTCGGTCTGCTCAACCTCGATAAGAGCGATGCATTGAGCTGGTCGATGCGAATGATCGGAATTACTGTCTTTGCACTTGCAGGGAATATGTGGAACAACGCCAATCAGAGTTCAGAGCATCGCGTTTCCAATGTCGCAAAGATTATGTGCATCAGCGCAGCCGGACTTGGTGTTCTAACGCTGATGGCTCCTGCGCACCTTGGTTGGTTTTCTTATCTCTACGCGGCGATTGGCTTTGGGTTCTCGCTCACTTATCTCGTTGCCCTGCTAAAAAAATAGTTCTTACTGCTCGCTTAAGAAAGCAGGAATCACAATCTCGTTGTAGTGGAGAAAACCTGGCTTAAAGGGTGGGTCGAAGCGACAGATTCTAGATTCACTCGAGAGTGCGATATTTCTCTTTGCCGCAGCTGTTCGAAGTTCAGCAATTTTTTTCTCAGCTAATTCTGAAGTGGCACGACCGCGAAAAGCAGATGCAATGCATGTTTCTTTATCTAATTCGCGCAGATGCACATTGGGGTCGTTGGGATCGGGCAGATGACCGATCGTGCTTCCGGATGGCATTACGAATGAAACAAACCACTCATCAGGTTGGCTCTTATCTTCTCGTTGAGAAACTATTACTGGGGCGGTCATCGCAATCGCTTGAGCGGCCTTATTGCCTTTTGAAATGTATCTAAAGAGCGAGCCAAAACCAGCCGAGCTAGCAGAGGAAAAATTCGACGAGACTCTTACCTCGGCAATTACACACGGTAGATACTCGCGGATTTCGAAATCTTTTTGGACTTCGATTACTCGAAATTCTTGTCGCTGGGTCATTGTTTCACTCTAGTTCAAAGCCGGTTGTAAGGTGCAATGCGATCGAGAACTCTTACCACTCAACAATGCGGCGCTCTTCCCAGAGAAAACCAGTCTTATCAATTGCGGGATCAAACTCTCTCGTTGCCAGCCAGATTGCAGTATCTGCACCTTCTGCAACAGAGAGCGGTGCATCAGGTCCACCCATGTCAGTGCGAGTGTGATTGGGGCAGATGGCATCAACGAGTAAGCCACGTGAGCCAAGTCCGGTTTCATGTGCGAGATTGCGGACCAATGCGTTAACTCCAGCTTTGCTAATTCGATACGGCGCTAATCCCCCAGTGTTGCCAGGACCTGACATGCGGCCCAGGCATGCTGAGTAAACGATGACGCGACCTTTGCGATCTTGCACCATTGGCGCGGCAAGGATATTAAGTGCAGTAAAAACTGAATCGAGATTGATCGCCAAGACACGCCGCCACTCTTCATTAGTGGTTTTTAAAGTCTTCGACATTTTCTCGCTCATGACGCCGTGAGCCAGAACGAGAATTTCCGGATTACCAAGAGTGGCGAGGATTTCCTTAAAAGCTATCTTTGCGGCATCGATGTTGCCTAAATCCACAGCACGAAAATCGCAATCGAGTTCGGCAGCTGAGGCTTTTAAACGCTCTGGATCTTTTGCTACAAGTACGACTCTGTGACCTTGTGCCTTGAGCGCGCGCGCGGTTTCAAAGCCAAGTCCGCGCGAGCCACCTGTAACTACTGCCAGTGATGCGGAATTACTCGGCAAAATCTCCGCCCCTACCTGTGATCTTGCGTCGCGCCTTTGTTGGGCGATCGTAGGCAATGATCAAAACTGCCAACAGAAATGTGAAAGCAATAAAGATTACTAATCCGATTACCATGTTTAGCCAAGTACCGCCCAGAGAACAAGTGCCGTGACTGCGATACCTAGACCCACGATTGCAATTGCAGCAAGTGACAGGAGGCTACGTGAATCAGCAACTTTCTTAGTGAGCTCAGATGAACTCTTCAATTTGTTGAGGTCCATAATCAGAGCTTCTGCTTCACGAATCGCAGCATATTGCGAAATGATCGCGAGAATTCGAGTTGCAGCCGCAACACCGATGGTGAGGAGTTTTGCGCTAGTTGATGCGTTATCA
>JBAXNY010000174.1:0-2201 GCA_037133535.1 Actinomycetes bacterium | reverse complement strand
GATTCTTTGCTTGGTTCCTTCTTATTCCAAGCTTGTTAATGCTCGCTATTTTTATTTTCTATCCACTTTATCGAGGCTTATTTCTCAGTTTTACTCGGACCAAATTATTAGAGGGTCCAGATTCCACGTTAATCGGCTTCGAGAATTTTAAGAATTTATTTGCTGATCCAATATTTATCACTGCGCTAAAAAATACATTAATTTTCGCAAGCGTTGGACTTACATCTCAAATGCTCATGGGTCTTGGCGCTGCAATGCTCTTGAGCAAAGACCGTAAATACATTGGATTAATTCGAGTACTAGTAGTTCTTCCATGGTTTACGCCCCCAGTAGTTACGGCCTACATGTGGCGCTTCATGTTAGACACCAATGCAGGAATTGTGATTAAGCTGCTCAAACTTGTAGGCATCTCCTTTGGTGATGTTGGTATTTGGGGCAATCCACACCTTGCGATTTTCGGTGCGCTCTTTGTTGATCTCTGGGCCTCCTATCCATTCTTTATGCTCTTCATTCTCGCCGGCATTCAAGGCATTCCAAAAGATATGCGTGAATCCACCTCGGTAGATGGAGCGAGCGCTTTTCAACATTTTAGATTTATTGTGATTCCTCTTATTAAGCCAGTTCTTATTGTTTCTGGTCTATTAGGTGTTATTCACTTAATTAACTCTCCGACTTTGATGCTCCTTCTTACCAATGGCGGTCCAGGAGATAGCACCCTGGTTCTTCCGCTTTATGCATTCCGTAAAGCCTTCCAAGGATTTGATTTTGGATACGCATCGGCAATTTCAGTTCTTGTGTTAGCTGCAATTGCTGGCTTTGCAATGGTTTACATCCGCTTTGCTCGATTTGGAAAGGAGGACTAACTATGAAGCCTAAAAAAGCTAAGAAGAAGTTCTCCTACTACATGGCCAATGTTGGCATCGGTGGCTTAGTTCTTTTTGCGGTATTGCCACTGTTTTGGACTTTTTATACCTCTCTGCGTGAAGAGAAATCAATTACGCGCTATCCAACAATGTTAACTATAAAGAATTTGAGTTTTGTTGCCTATCAGCACATTTGGCGGGACACCAATTTCCCAGTGCTCATTCGTAACTCAATCATTGTCAGTGCGATGACTGTTGTTTTGAGTCTTGTACTCGGAACTGGTGCTGGTTACGCGCTCTCTCGTGCCAAATTCCGAGGCCGCCAAGGTGTGCTTCTTTCTTACTTAGTTATTCGCTTAATTCCTGGCGTGCTTCTACTTATTCCGATTTACATCATGATGTATAAAATGCATTTGTTAGATACCTACTTTGGACTTACATTTGCTTATACAACTTTCACATTGCCAGCGACAATTTGGCTGATGAAAGGCTTCTTTGATTCGCTACCTCCTGATTTAGAAAATGCTGCGCGCGTTGATGGCTGCTCTCGCATTGGCGCTATGTGGCGAATTTCGCTTCCTCTTGTATTACCTGGCCTTGCTGCAACTGGAACTCTCACTGCAATTACTGCCTGGAACGATGTTCTCTTCGCAGTAATGTTGACATCGTCAAACCGAGCCAGAACTTGGCCAGTTGGTTTGCGCGAAATGATTGGTGAATTCCAATTGCCATGGGAATTACTTACAGCCACAGCAGTAATGAGCCTTCTGCCTGTCATCATCGGCTTCTCATTGGTGGGGCGGAAAATGGTCGCTGGAATCACCGCTGGCAGCCTGAAAGAGTAGAAATCATATAGTTTTTAGCGCCTTTTTTCGTTGACCTTGAGGGTTTCCCCACCTACCCTTTGACTACTGAATCTTCACCCTCGAAGAGCCAGTAGGAATGGTGGGAAAATGCAAAATCTAATTTCAAGTCTTTCGCGCAGAACTTTTCTAAAGCTCGGTGCGATGACTTCTGCTGCAGGTGTTGCGGGAACAGCTTCCGCGAGTGCCGCAGTTGCAAAGACGAACCCAAAGGGTTCAGGCAAGATTGCTTTCTGGCATCACTACACATCTGATGGTGAGCGCGCAGGATTTAAGAAAGTTGTTGACGCATTTGCTGTGAAGTCTCCTGCGATCACACTCGATATCACAACTGTTACCAACGATGACTGGATGACTAAGTACATTGCTGCTACTGCTGCGCAATCTGGTCCAGACACAATGATGGTTACTGCTGCTCGCTTCAAGGACATGAAGAAGATTGGTGGCCTTAAGGACATCACTTCTTATGTAAAGA
>JBAXNY010000173.1:0-2204 GCA_037133535.1 Actinomycetes bacterium | reverse complement strand
CGCTGGATGAAAATAAAAACGTTTTAGAGAATGTGCAAGAAGGCGTCGCCGATACCTTGGCAACACTCGCTCGTTTCAACGCAGTCTCGGAAGAGATGGCAAATCCCGATGCGGACTACGACAAGTTGTTAGCCGAGATGGGAACCTTGCAAGAAAAGCTTGATCACCTCAATGCATGGGATCTTGATTCACAATTAGAACAAGCTATGGATGCACTGCGCTGTCCTGCGCCGGGTGCTGATGTGAAAGTACTTTCTGGTGGTGAGCGCCGCCGAGTTGCACTCTGTAAATTACTTTTGCAGAAGCCTGACTTGCTGCTGCTTGATGAGCCCACTAACCATTTAGATGCTGAATCTGTTTTATGGCTCGAGCAATTCCTGTCTAAGTACGAAGGCACCGTTGTTGCGATTACTCACGATCGTTACTTCCTCGACAATGTTGCCGAGTGGATTCTCGAACTCGATCGCGGCCGCGCATATCCCTATGAAGGCAACTACTCCACTTACTTAGAGACCAAAGCAACGCGTCTCAAGATTGAGGGACAGAAAGATGCCAAGCGCGCGAAGCGTCTGACAGAGGAACTCGAGTGGGTTCGCATGAATGCCAAGGGTCGCCAAGTTAAGTCAAAGGCACGTCTTGCTCGTTATGAAGAGATGGCAGCTGAGGCCGACAAGATGCGCAAATTAGATTTCGAAGAGATTCAGATTCCACCAGGGCCGCGCCTTGGCAATGTGGTTGTCGAAGTCGAGAAGCTCGGTAAGGGATTTGGTGAGCGGCTATTAATTGATGATCTCTCATTTACTCTGCCACGCAATGGAATTGTGGGTGTTATTGGACCAAACGGCGCGGGTAAGACCACACTCTTTAAAACAATTCTTGGTCTTGAGGCACCGGATACTGGCTCAGTAAAGATTGGTGAAACAGTAAAGATTTCCTACGTTGATCAGTCACGTGGTGGCATCGATCCAAAGAAGACGCTCTGGGAAGTTGTCTCTGATGGGCTAGATTTTATGAAAGTTGGCAATGTTGAAATGCCAAGTCGCGCTTATGTTTCTGCCTTTGGATTTAAAGGTCCAGATCAACAGAAGCCCGCTGGTGTCCTATCTGGTGGAGAGCGCAACCGTTTGAATCTAGCTCTCACACTCAAGCAAGGTGGCAACTTACTTCTACTCGATGAGCCCACTAACGATCTCGATGTTGAAACACTTGGTTCGCTAGAGAATGCGCTCTTGGAATTTCCTGGCTGCGCTGTTGTGATCTCGCACGATCGTTGGTTCCTCGATCGCGTCGCAACACACATCTTGGCTTACGAAGGTGATTCAAAGTGGTTCTGGTTTGAAGGAAACTTTGAAAGTTATGAAGAGAATAAGATCTCGCGCCTCGGCGCCGATGCGGCACGGCCACATCGCGCTACTTACCGAAAACTCACACGATAATGCGCCACGAAGCAAAGGTGCATGTGCGCTGGGATGACCTCGATGCATTCGGCCATGTCAACAATGCTTCCTACCTAACTTTCATTCAAGAGGCTCGCGCAGATTTCACTTGGTATTCGCGCAAGTCAAAGAACTTGCAGCCGATGCTTGCCGACATGGTTGTTGCTCGCGCCGAGGTGGATTACTTAGAGCCAATCTTTGAAGGTGGCATTGAAATCTCCTGTTTTGTTTGGTGTGGCCGAATCGGTACTTCCTCATTTGATGTGCAGTACGAACTCTCATCACCTGGCGTTGTTCATGCTCGCGGCAAGACAGTGCAAGTTGCAGTTGCCATGGATACACAGCGCTCTCGCCCATTAAGTGAGGCAGAGCGAGCTTTTCTTACGGAGTATCTAGAAAGCAATTCATAGATGGCAACGAAGACACGCAGATTCCATCCAGCTTGGATTGCTGCGATTGTCACCTTCTTTACTCTCGTTGCCACAGCAGGCTTTCGCTCTGCGCCATCAGTACTCATCGTTCCGCTGGAAGATGCATTTGGTTGGTCGCGCTCTGACATCTCCTTGGCCGTTTCAGTCAACGTACTTCTCTACGGGCTAACCGCGCCATTTGCCGCAGCTCTCATTGATCGCTTTGGAATACGCCGAGTTGCGATGATTGCGTTAGCAGTTGTTGGCTCCGGCGCTGCTTGCACAGTCTTTATTGAAAAACCTTGGCACTTAGTGGCGCTCTGGGGCTTCGTTGTCGGAACTGGTACTGGTTCGATGG
>JBAXNY010000172.1:0-2214 GCA_037133535.1 Actinomycetes bacterium | reverse complement strand
ACTTGGCAGTGATCACCATTGAGCGATGGCAGGGTGAGCGCAACGAGTGAGATGACCAGAGCTTTCCCACTAATTGTCTTACCGGCCGATTCAATAAAGAGGCCTTTCTGAGAATTTAGCGCACTCTGCACCTGCACCGGCGTGCCAGTAACAAGGAGAAGATTGGAGAGATCACCTTTGACTTGGGCACCTGCTACTAGTCCATCATCATTGGTGCGTAATCGACCAAGGTCGATCGCAACACCTACTCCTTGAACGCAGGCAAGTACATATTCAGATCCCGAGAGAGTGACATGAGGATATGAATAATTCTTTGCACGGGGATCGACGCTGACGATCTGTGGTGCCAACAAACGAAGCGAGCCTTGATTCTTCAGTGGCGCAGGTTGCATCACGGTAGGTGAATCACTGACCGCAGGTGAAGCAGTTGAAGATGCGCGAGTAGAAGTTGTTGGCGCAGTAGAGGGTGTGGTGCTCGGTGAAATAGTTGGAGTGGGCGTCTCACTTGCTGCAGGTGATGGAGACTCACTGCTTGGCGCAGGCGAGGCAACAATCTCAGTGGGTTCGGTTGGGCTTGATGTAATTAATTGATCTGCAAAGGCGGTATAGAAGAGTGCAAATACTCCAGCAACAACTGCAAGGAATGCCGCTCTGCTCAGCAGGCGAACTTTCATTCTGCTGGAGTAAAGGAAATCGCGCTGAAAATCTTCGATCCAGTAGCGAACTTCGCGCGCATTCATTTCTAAACCTTATCTTGAAGTGAGCAAGTAGCCAATGCTAGTTAATTTGAATGGTCTTGACGCCCATGCGTGATAATTGCTCAGCGATAATCCCCTGCAATTTAAGATCCTTATCCCTGATCGCATAAAGCGTGGCTAAATCTAAAATATCTCGGCGACTCGGTGCTAGGTCTATCAGCGTGTAGATGCGCTTTCTCGTTTCTACCATGTTGCCACTGTTGTATCCAAGATCTGCCAATTTCTCCTGAGCATTAAGGCATCGCGAATTAATCGCTACTTGATCGCGACTGATCTTCTCGAGTCGAGCATCACCCTGATTCAGATTGATTTCAGCGATGCGATAGAAGTACATGGCGCACGGAAGATAGGCCGAGATCTCCGCCTTAACTCTGGCGTTCGGATTAGTACCGCTGCTCTCTGACCAATGTATAAATTTCACTTGAGCGAGTGTGAATTGAACTCCGACAAAGAGCGTTGCGACCAGGCCAAGTGCAATGAGAGATTGGCTAAAGTGCGAATTGCTTCCAAATCGTTGACTCTTATCGGGATTGGAGTGGTGCGCTAATCCAATGATGAAGCCAGAAATCGCCCAGAAGAGATATTTATTAGGCAGAGTAATCGGGCTAATCATCGAGTTGGTGAAATAGATAAAGAGGAATAGCGCAAGTGCGTAATAGCCATTCTTATATTGGGGATTGCGCTCAAGTAAGAGAAGGAAAGAACGGACCAGGATCACAATCAGAGCGAAGAAGAGAATTGCGCCAACAATTCCCACTGTTGCCAGAGTCTGAACGGAGGCAGAGTGTGCATCGTTAGTGGAATCACCTGGGAGTACAATCGTGGAGTTAACGGTGCGGAAGTGTTCATAGAAATAACCGTATTGATCTGGTCCAACACCAAAAATGGGAAAACTCTTAAATTGATTAATTGCAGCTAGCCACATCACACCGCGGATTGCCACCTGTATGTCATTTCCTAAATAGGGAATGCTTGAACCAAGGAAGGGAACCATAAAGATTGCCTCAACCCAGAAGAAAATTCCAAATGCAATCAGCGTTGTCCGAACATCCAACGAGAAGCCACTTTCGCGTGGCGCACTATTGCGGCGCAGGTATCGGACTAATAGAACCGAGGCAATGATGAGCAGAGTGAGAGCTAAGTCGACATAGCCCTGTTTGGCATCGGTTAGTCGAATGCAGACAATCCCAAGCAGCGCCACCAGAATGGAGGCAATCTTTCCGCGCCGCTCCGAGATAAGAAATACGAAGAGCGTGAGTGGCAGAGTCGTTGCGATAAATGCAGAGAAGAAATCGAGATTACCAAAGGTAGATGTAATGGAGTTAGGAACTCCAGGCATCGTGATCAAATTGAATTTCTGCAAAATGGCAACAACTTCAGTGGCAAAAATCGCAACCAGATAGAGGGAAACCAACTTCTCCATTGCTCGTTGCTGAAAGCCACTGTGAAAAATGGC
>JBAXNY010000171.1:0-2242 GCA_037133535.1 Actinomycetes bacterium | reverse complement strand
ACATATTTAATACTTCTCTTCGCGAGAATATGAAAATCGCAAATCAGGATGCCACTGACGAGCAAATCCTTGCAGCACTTGAGTGCGTGGAACTCGATGGCTTGCTACGCGAATTCGAATATGGATTAGACACAGTTATTGGCGAATTCGGACGCGTAATTTCGGGTGGAGAAGCCAAACGTTTAGCAATTGCACGAGTACTGCTCGCCGATGCCGATGTATTTATCTTGGATGAACCCACCGAACATTTAGATGCCGATCTTGCCCGCAGACTAGAGATCTCTATCTCCAAGTGGCTGGATCACAAGATTGCAATCGTAATCACGCACTCTGGCTGGGGAGATTGCGATAAAACTCTGACTATGGCGCGTTAACTTCGCACCCATCCAACTCATACGAGAGAATGCCTCCATGGCAGATCTTGAAAGCAAACTCTCCTCAGTTATTGGAGATCGCACTGCCAAAGTTCTCACCGATACCTTTGACATAAGAACCGTTGGCGATTTAATGCGCCACTATCCACGCAGGTATTTAGTGCGAGGAGAGCTCTCAGATATTTCAGAGTTAGTTGAAGGTGATGAAGTAACCATTTTGGCCGAAGTTCTTAGTTCAACAAATAGGCCTTTGCGTGGGCGTAAAGGAAGCATCTTCGAAGTAGTCGTCACCGATGGCACCGACAAGCTCTCACTCACCTTCTTTAATCAAGCTTGGCGAGAAAAAGAGTTAAAAGCAGGGCGTCAAGGTTTATTTGCCGGCAAGGTAGGCGTCTTTAATGGCAAGAAGCAGTTGGCGCATCCAGATTACGAAATGATTCCAGATGGCAATGATGTTGATGCTGCAGCGAGTTCTTTTGCAGGAAAGTATCTGCCTGTTTATCCAGCCAGCGCGAAAATGCCATCGTGGAAGATTTCTAAATGTGTTGAGATGGCCATTGATTCACTCGATAAAGTGGAAGATTTCCTGCCCGAACACATACGTAGCAGCTTTGGCTATCCCACTCTGCACCAAGGATTAGTGCAGCTGCACCGCCCAGCTGATCTTGATTCAGCAGAAAGTGCACGTGAGCGTTTAACTTTTGATGAAGCTTTCTTGCTTCAATCACTTTTAGTCTTGCGCCGCAATGAGTTAAGAAAGCTCAATACTGCATCTCGCAAAGCAATCAAAGGTGGAATTCTAGATTCCTTTGATGCTTCATTGCCTTTCCAATTAACTGGTGGACAAAAGTCAGTATGCGCCGAAATTGAAGCGGATTTAGCCCAAGACCATCCGATGCATCGTTTGCTGCAAGGTGAAGTTGGTTCAGGTAAAACTATTGTGGCGCTGCGAGCAATGTTGGCCGTTGTTGATAGCGGGGGACAAGCAGCTCTGCTTGCACCAACAGAAGTTCTAGCTGCCCAACATTTGCGAACAATAGAAAAACTCTTAGGTCCGCTGGCACAAGGTGGAACTCTGGGATCACAAGAAGGTGCAACACAAGTAACTCTCATTACTGGATCCCAAAACGCTGCAGCACGCAAAGCAGCCCTTGCGCTAGCTGGATCTGGTGATGCAGGGATCGTTATTGGCACACATGCATTACTGGGGGAAAAAGTTGAGTTTAAGGATTTAGGTCTCATTGTTGTTGATGAACAGCACCGCTTTGGTGTTGAACAGCGTGATGCTCTCAAGGAGAAGGCACAAAAGCCCCCACATCTACTTGTCATGACAGCAACACCAATTCCCCGAACAGTTGCGATGACAGTCTTTGGTGATTTAGATGTTTCAACATTGCGCGAGCTTCCACTTGGTCGCCAGCCCATCACAACGCATGTCATTCCTGTCATGGAGAAGCCAACGTATTTAGAACGTGCTTGGGCACGCATCCGTGAAGAAGTCGGGCAAGGACATCAGGCATATGTTGTTGCACCACGTATTGCTGCCGGCAGTGATGAGAACGCAGATATTGATTTCCTCTTTGGCACAGAATCAAGTGATATTGCATCAGTTGAAGAGCTTGCTCCTCGCCTACATGGGGGCGATTTAGCTGGATTGCGCGTTGCAATGCTGCATGGGCGCCTTAGTAGTGAAGAAAAGGAAAGCACCATGAAAGCCTTTGCTGGTGGTGAGATAGATGTATTGGTCTCAACGACAGTTATTGAGGTGGGTGTGGATGTTGCAAATGCAACGATTATGGTGATTATGGATGCAGATCGCTTTGGAGTTTCACAACTTCACCAGTTGCGCGGGCGTGTGGGACGTGGAA
>JBAXNY010000170.1:0-2274 GCA_037133535.1 Actinomycetes bacterium | reverse complement strand
CGCAAGCTACGTCAATATGCACAGAGTGCAACTGGTGAGTTACGCGAGAACTTAGGGCCAGGTTTTGAAGATCTTCAACCATCAGATTTAAATCCCAAGAAATTTATTCAACGTCAAGTAAGTCAAGTGCTAGAAAATGAAGATTCCACTGTGCAGGATTTGAAGGATATAAAAGCTGCGATTGACCCAGATTTGTTATGAGTACTGTCGAATTAGTTCGATCCGCACTTGCTCAAGTTAATGATCCTGAGCTACACCGCCCCATTACCGAATTAGGAATGGTCGATTCTCTCACTTTGGCTGGTTCCGAAATCAGCGTAACAATTCTGCTCACAATTTCTGGCTGCCCGATGCAAGATCGCCTTCGCACCGATGTCACAACTGCGGCGCTCTCAGTTGAGGGAGTCTCGGATGTGAAACTTGAGTTTGGTGTCATGTCGGAAGAGCAGCGCAATAATGTAAAGAAATTACTCCGCGGTGGCCGCGAGAAATTCATCCCCTTCGCCCAACCCGATTCATTAACTCGGGTAATTGGCATTGCATCCGGCAAAGGTGGCGTCGGAAAATCTTCATTGACGGTGAATTTAGCGGTTGCTGCAGCCCAACGTGGACTACGCGTTGGCATTCTCGATGCCGACGTTTACGGCCACTCGGTGCCGCGGTTGATGGGACTCATGGGACAACGCCCAACTGCGATTGACCAAATGTTTATTCCACTTGAAGCTTATGGCGTCAAAGTTGTATCGATGGAGATGTTTAAACCAGAGCGCAGCGATGCAGTTGCCTATCGCGGCCCGTTATTGCATCGAGTTCTCGAGCAATTATTAAGCGATGCCTATTGGGGCGATTTAGATATGCTCTTTATTGATTTACCACCAGGCACTGGTGATTTAGCCATTTCGCTCGGACAGTTAGTTCCAACTTCAGAGATACTTGTTGTGACAACACCACAAGTTGCCGCAGCTGAAGTTGCTGAGCGGGCTGGGCGAATTGCGCATCAAATTAAGCAGCATGTGATTGGTGTTATCGAGAATATGTCGGATTTTGCTTGCCCACATTGCGGTGAAGCGATTTCACTCTTTGGCACTGGTGGCGGCGAGGAAACCGCTAAACGCATGAGTCAATTAGTGGGGATCGATGTACCGCTGCTCGGCAAAGTTCCATTTACAACCGCGCTTCGTGGTGGCGGCGATGCAGGAATACCAATTGTGATTGCCGAACCAGAATCACTTGCGGCAAAAGCAATTGATGCAATTGTAAGTAGCGTTGTAGTGCGACCTAAATCCTTAGTCGGCGTCCGTCTCGGACTTGCTACGTAACTCTTGCAACAACTCATCTAACTTATCTGACAACTCACTTCGCACGAAGTCACGAGTAGCAACTTCACGCAGCGCAATCCGCAGACTCGCCAACTCTCGAGTGAGATATTCAGTATCAGCAATACTGCGCTCATTCTGAGCTCGATCTTCATTGGATTGCACGCGGTCGCGATCGGCTTGGCGATTTTGCGCAAGAAGAATAAGAGGTGCAGCGTAGGAGGCTTGCAATGAGAGGATCAAAGTAAGAAAGATAAATGGATAGTGATCAAAGCGTAGATTTGATGGCGCAAGTGAGTTCCATGAAGCCCAGAGCAAGACAAAGACGCTCATGTAGACCAAGAAGCGCGCAGTTCCTAAGAAACGGGCAAAGCGCTCGGAGAGACGACCAAAAGTTTCTGGGTCGAACTTAGGACGCAGTGAGCGACGTGCCTCACGTGGCGTATCTAAACGATTGGAACGTGCCATGGCTACACCTGCCCCTCTTTACGGCTATTTTCTGCGCGCTGACTATGACGCCAGTTCTCTGGCAGTAAGTGATCGAGCACGTCATCAACGGTAACTGCGCCAAGTAGGCGCTCGTTGGGATCGACAACTGGTACTGCTAACAAGTTATAACTAGCTAAGTATGACGAAACTTCATTCAAGCTCGCACCGGTATTTAGCGGCTGAGTTTCAGTATCAACGATTGAACCAAGCAGTGTTGCTGGTGGCTCACGAAGTATGCGCTGCACATGAGCAATTCCAATAAAACGTCCAGTGGGTGTTTCAAGCGGCGCACGAGTGACGTAGACCTGCGATGCCAAAGCAGGAGAGATCTCACTCTGTCGAATTGCAGCGAGTGCTTCTGCCACAGTTGAATCTGCCGACAAGACAATTGGTTCGGTGGTCATCATGCCGCCGGCTGAGTAATCCTCATACGACATAAGGCGCGCAACATCTTCGGCATCTTCTGGCT
>JBAXNY010000169.1:0-2283 GCA_037133535.1 Actinomycetes bacterium | reverse complement strand
CTTCGTAGTTGTGGCCTTCCCATGACATAAATGCCACGAGCAAGTTCTTACCGAGTGCCATTTCACCGTTATCGGTACAAGGACCATCGGCAACAACTGAACCAACTTCAAGCTTCTGGCCTACTGAAACAACCACTTTCTGGTTGTAAGAAGTGCCTTGGTTTGAACGACGGAACTTAGAGAGTGAATAAGTTTGGTATGAACCATCATCGCCCATGACCTTTACTTCATCAGCTGAAACTTCAGTAACTACGCCAGGCTTAGTTGCAGTAACAACATCGCCAGCATCGACAGCTGCACGGAATTCCATACCGGTACCGATAAGTGGAGCTTCGGCACGCATCAAAGGTACTGACTGACGCATCATGTTAGAACCCATAAGTGCGCGGTTAGCATCATCGTGCTCAAGGAATGGAATCATCGCGGTTGCAACAGAAACCATCTGACGTGGTGAAACGTCCATGTAGTCAACTTCATCACCGATGATGTATTCAACTTCGCCACCACGACGACGTACAAGTACGCGCGCTTCAGCAAAGTGGTTGTCATCAGTTAGAGGTGCATTCGCCTGCGCAATAACGTGTTCATCTTCTTCATCTGCGGTTAGGTAATCAACTTGATCGGTAACGCGACCCTTAACAACTTTGCGATAAGGAGTTTCGATGAAACCAAATGCTGTAACGCGACCATAAGTTGCAAGTGAACCGATCAGACCAATGTTTGGACCTTCTGGAGTTTCAATTGGACACATACGACCATAGTGAGATGGGTGAACGTCGCGAACTTCGAAACCTGCGCGGTCACGTGAAAGACCACCAGGCCCAAGTGCGGAGAGACGACGTTTGTGTGTTAAACCAGAAAGTGGATTGGTTTGATCCATGAACTGTGACAACTGAGAAGTTCCGAAGAACTCTTTAATTGATGCAACAACCGGACGGATGTTAATCAACGTCTGAGGTGTAATTGCTTCAACATCTTGCGTTGTCATACGTTCGCGAACTACACGTTCCATACGAGATAGACCGGTACGAACCTGGTTCTGAATTAACTCACCAACTGTGCGAAGGCGACGGTTACCGAAGTGATCGATATCGTCTTTCTCAACACGAACTTCGCGACCGTAATCCATGATTAGTTCGCCCTTGTGGAGTGAAACTAAGTAGCGGATTGTGGCCACAATGTCGGTAATAGTAAGGAGAGATTGCTTTAGCTCGAGCTCAAGACCTAGCTTCTTATTGACCTTGAAGCGGCCAACCTTTGCTAAGTCATAACGCTTCACATTGAAGTAAAGGTTTTCAATTAAGTTCTGGGCAGCTTCCTTAGTTGGTGGCTCGCCTGGACGCATCTTGCGATAAATATCAAGTAGCGCTTCATCTTGTGTATTAACAGTATCTTTTTCCAGAGTTGCCATCATTGATTCAAACTCGCCGAATTCTTCGCGAATTTGTTCAGCTGTCCAACCAAGTGCCTTAAGGAAAACAGTTACTGATTGCTTACGCTTGCGGTCGATGCGAACACCAACAAGATCTTTCTTATCAACTTCGAATTCCAACCAAGCGCCACGGCTTGGAATAATCTTCGCAGTGAAAATATCTTTATCTGAAGTCTTTTCGATTGTGCGCTCGAAATAAACACCAGGTGAACGAACTAGTTGAGAAACAACAACGCGCTCGGTTCCGTTAATTACGAAAGTTCCGCGTGGTGTCATGACTGGGAAGTCGCCCATGAAAACTGTTTGTGACTTGATTTCACCAGTTATGTTGTTGGTGAATTCAGCTGTTACGAATAACGGCTGTGAGTAAGTCATATCGCGCTCTTTACAATCCTCGATCGAATGCTTTGGATCTTCAAAGCGGTGATCGCGGAATGAGAGACTCATAGTTCCTTGGAAGTCTTCAATCGGTGAGATCTCTTCGAAAATTTCTTCGAGACCTGATGTTGATGGGATTTCACCACGATTATTTGCATCAGATGCGACTAACCGGTTGCGCCATTTTTCATTTCCAAGTAACCAGTCAACGCTTTCAACTTGCAGCGCTAATAGATTTGGAACTTCAAGCGGTTCACGGATTTTTGCGAATGAGATACGACGTGGGGCTACTGAACTTTTCTTCGCGGCCAAGAGATGTCCTTCCAGAGGAATTTGCACAGACTTTTTCTTCAAACTGTTTCAAGCTGTTGGAGACACGCACTACTAGAAGGTCGGCGCCGCTATATGCCCTGACCTTAGAAGTTTTATGCGAACGCGTAGGCTATCGCGCTCAGGTTGAGCTTGTCCAACCC
>JBAXNY010000168.1:0-2287 GCA_037133535.1 Actinomycetes bacterium | reverse complement strand
GTCTCCACAGTTGGCTTGGTCAATGGCATTGAGAAACTCACAGCCGAAGATATTCCGGTAACACTTGCTGTCTCACTCCACACTCCAGATGATGAACTTCGCAACACCTTGGTGCCGATCAACTCGCGCTGGAAGGTTAAGGAGGTGCTCGCAGCTGCCGATGCTTACGAGCGCAAGACTGGGCGGCGCTATTCGATCGAGTATGCCTTGATTCGCGACATCAACGACCAAGCCTGGCGCGCAGATCTGCTCGGACGCTTGCTGAAGAATCGCAACTCACATGTCAATCTCATTCCGCTCAACCCAACTCCGGGCTCGAAGTGGACCGCCTCGCGCCGAGAGGATGAAGCTGAGTTCGTTCGCGTACTGGAGAGTTACGGAGTCCCTGTGACGGTGCGTGACACTCGTGGGCGAGAGATCGACGGCGCCTGTGGGCAGTTGGCTGCCGCCGAAATTGCCCAACAGTAATTTCACCAGAAATTAATTTCCCAAAATCGCCAAAATTGGTCGCCGTCACCGTAGATCTGCCATAAACTTTCGCTGGAAATTGAGCGCCACTCGGCACCCAACCACACAACGAAGAAGGCTGATAACTGCAACCACCGTCTGACCTCACGAAGGGGACATTTAATGATTAATAAAGATTCACTCTCACCAGAAGCGCGTGAAGTTCTCCGCGCGATCATCTCCCGACGTGGCCTCTTAGCAGGTGCAGGATCAGTCAGCGCAGCTGCCTTACTTGCAGCATGTGGCAGCAAGAGTAAATCAGCAACTTCAGCCGGCGCTGCCGCGGATGCAAACACAATTCGCTGGGCCAACTGGACCCTCTACATGGATTACGACTCAAAAACAAAAACCTATCCAACTTTAGAAAATTTCACGAAGACCACAGGACTTAAAGTTGATTATCGCGAAGATGTCAACGATAACGATGAATTTTATGGAAAAGTTTCTGGCCAACTTAAGCTCAAGCAAGATATTGGTTATGACATTGTCACACTGACTGACTGGATGGCAGCACAATGGATTCGCCTAGGATTTGTTCAAAAATTCGATGCCGACAAGATTCCTAACAAGGTAAACATCCTCGACTCATTAGCAAATATTGGTTACGACAAGGGGCGCAACTACTCCCTTACTTGGCAGACCATCATGGCTGGCTTCTCATGGAATAAAGAGAAGTTGCCACAGGGAATCCATAGCCTTGATCAATTATTTGCACCAGCCAACAAGGGCAAGGTTGAAGTTCTCTCTGAAATGCGCGACACGATGGGAATCATCATGTCCTATCAAGGCGCGGACATCACCAAATTCACTGAAGATCAATTTATGAATGCGATTGATTACTTGCAGAAGAAGATCTCTGATGGCTTTATCCGCCAAGTTAAGGGAAATGACTACAAGGAAGATCTCTTGAGTGGCGATGCAATTGCAGTTATTGGCTGGTCGGGCGATACCTTCCAACTAGCAGCAGAGAATAATGACAAGTTTGGTTTCGCAGTTCCAGATAGTGGTGGAACGATTTCAAGTGACAACATGATGATTCCAATAACTTCTGGCAATAAGGAAAATGCTGAGAAGTTGATCAATTATTACTACGACCCAGCAATTTTCGCTCAGGTTGCGGCTTATGTAAATTACATTGCACCGGTGAAGGGGGCTCAGGCCGAGATGGAGAAGATCGATCCCAAGCTTGCAAAGAGCACCTTGATCTTCCCTGATGCCACGATGCTTTCGAAAGTGAAGGTATTTCGTTCTTTGACTCCTGCTGAACAGACCAAATTCAGCACTGCATTCCAGAAAGCAATTGGTAACTAATGGCTGACGCGTCGACCTCGTCCCGAGGAGACCTGAAGCTCACACGGATTACTAAGTCGTATGGTGATTTCAATGCAGTTGATGATCTCTCTCTAACTATTAAAGAGGGTTCTTTCTTCGCACTGCTTGGCCCGTCAGGTTGTGGCAAGACCACAACGCTACGAATGATTGCCGGACTTGAAGAACCAACTGCCGGCGCAATTCACATTGGAACGACTGACATCACCACGATGAAGCCATATCAACGTCCAGTTAATACCGTATTTCAAAATTATGCGTTATTTCCTCACCTCTCCATCTACGAGAACATCGCATTTGGTCTCCGTAGACGTGGAATTAAAGATGTGAAATCTGCAGTCGATAAAGCGCTCGATCTCGTCGAGTTGCCACATCTTGCCGATCGCAAACCCAATCAACTCTCAGGTGGCCAGCAACAGCGCATCGCCTTGGCCCGTGCGATTATCAATCG
>JBAXNY010000167.1:0-2288 GCA_037133535.1 Actinomycetes bacterium | reverse complement strand
CAACTCTTTCTGAGTCGCATGAGAAATATCCTTACCTACAATCTCGATAACGCCTTCTTTAATTGGTAGCAGACCAATTGCGGCGCGACCAACAGTGGTCTTGCCCGAGCCTGATTCACCAACTAAACCAACCACTTCGCCTGGGAGAATTTCTAGTGAGAAATTCTTCACCGCGGTAAATGCGGGAATTCGTCCGCGCTTAGGATATTGAATCGTGACATTCACTAACTTAAGAACTGGTTGTGGTGATGCGGCAGCAGGAAGAGTGCGCAGTGCGCTACTTCCAAGCTTTGGCACCGCTGCGAGTAGCTCTTGCGTGTAAGGATGTTGTGGGCGATTAAAGATTTGATCTGCGCTGCCATGTTCAACGGTATTGCCATCTTTCATGACGAGAATTTCATCGGCCATGTCAGCGACAACGCCCATGTCGTGAGTAATCAACAAAATCGCAGAATTTAATTTGGTGCGCAAGCCACGCATGAGATCGAGAATTTCGGCCTGGACTGTCACATCAAGTGCAGTGGTTGGTTCATCGGCAACAAGAAGTGCCGGATCGCAAGCAAGTGATTGCGCGATCATCGCGCGTTGGCGCTGACCACCAGAGAGTTGATGTGGGTACTTATCGAAAGAGCCTTCGGGATTCGGAATATCTACAAGTGTGAGTAGCTCAATTGCGCGGACTTTGGCCTGCTTTGGCCCCATGTCGAAGTGAGTGCGAAGTGTTTCAACGATCTGGAAGCCGATGGTGTAAACCGGATTGAGCGCAGTCATTGGCTCTTGGAAGATGTATGCCACTTCTTTACCGCGGAATTTGCGAAGGGTTGATGGCTTTGCACCGATCATCTCTTCACCTTTAACGCGAACGCTGCCACTTGTGCGGGCATTCGATGCGAGAAGACTCATCAAACCGAGTGCAGTTGTTGATTTTCCAGAGCCGGATTCACCAACAATGGCGAGGACTTTGCCAGCATCGACTTCAAAGTTCATATTGATTGCAGCGGGATACCACTGACCATCAACTAAGAATTCAACGGTTAATTCACTGACTTTTAGTACTGGTTCGCTCATTGAGCCACCTCCACGTGAGAATCTGAGAGGATGGCAGTGTGAGGAACCGCGAAATTTATCGTCCTACGAGTGCTTACTTCCTTGTAGGTACGACTTATCTTTTCTGCGCGCTCTACATCGGAGTCAACTGGTGGCAAGAGGGTTGGCGCACTGGAGTTGTCGCACTTGCATGGGGTGCTTTTATCTGCACTCTTGCTTTCGCCATTTTGGGTTATCCCAAAATTACCCTCTTCGATGAAGGCATCAGTATTACTAATCCATTGCGCACTATCACTGTGGGTTGGCATGAGGTTGAGGAGATTGAAGCCCGCTACTCCATGTCGATCTTGGTCAATGGAAAAACTATCCATGCTTGGTCCGCGCCAGCTCCGGGTCGTTATCACGGTCGTACGGTTCACGCGAGTGAAATCCGCGGTCTTAACTTTCGTGACACGAGTCAATTGCGTCCGGGTGAATCTCCGCGAACCGAATCCGGCACCGCTACCCAATTGGCCCGCATTCGTCTCGAACACTTTCGCAAGGTCGGCAACATCGTCGGTGCTTCCCAAGAAATCACTATTCATAAGAAAATCATTGCCAGCGTTCTTGTTACATTGCTCTTGAGTCTTATCCTCACACTTATGCATCTTTAGCCACCTTACGCTGCGTAACCTGCGCTTGCTGGCGATCTTTGCGAGTAATTCTGCGACGCTGACGTGGATCGAATGCATCGCGTAAGCCATCGCCAATAAAGTTAATGGATAGCGCAATTGCGACGATGAAAATACCTGGGTACCAGAAGAGCCAAGGACGGGTACTAAACGCCTCTTGATAGCGGCTAATGAGAACACCGAGTGATACATCGGGTGCAACAACACCAAAGCCAAGGTAGCTCAGCGCTGTCTCGAGCAGAATCGCACCAGACATCAAAAGAGTAACTGAAACGATAATGACACCAACTGCATTAGGCAGAATGTGCTTGAAAATAATGCGGCGATTACTTGCACCAGCAACACGAGCTGCATCAACGAATTCACGCTCACGTAGTGTGAGGAATTCGCCGCGAACCAAACGCGAAAGGCCGGTCCAGGCAAAGAGGCCAAGGTAGAGCGCTAAGAAAGTCACGCCAAGGTTTCCAAAGTGATAACCGATAACTGAACCAATAATCAAAGTAGGAATTGTGATGATGAAGTCGGTGAAGCGCATCAAGACTGCATCAATCCAGCCGCGATAGAAGCCAG
>JBAXNY010000166.1:0-2304 GCA_037133535.1 Actinomycetes bacterium | reverse complement strand
GTAACTGATGCAAAATTGAAGTTATCTATAGGCAATGAAATTGGCAAAGGGCAATCAAATACTGATTTGATGTTGGCGGTATGTAAGAGTGGCGCCGCTAATGTGGCTCATGCCTATAAAGGTGGGGGTTTAGGAGATTGGTTTTTGCCCTCAACTGATGAACTTAACGAGTTGTGCAAATTAGCTGGCAGTACCAATGAAGGGTTTGAGGCTTCCGGAGATTGCGCAAATTTGGCCACCCTCGAAGCTGGATTTTCTGATGCCGGTTATTGGTCATCAACTGAATCAAGTGATGTGATGGCTTCGTATCAGGATTTCTCGGTAGGGAGTATCTTGAATTTCTACAAAGAGGATTTCCAATTGGTTAGACCAATCCGCGCTTTCTAGTAACCGCAGTTGAGCCTGAAATCTAAGAATCTATAAGGTATTTCTCAGCAATTGAGCCTGCCTAGCGATTGCCGGGAAGGTTTCCAACCTTAGAATTGTTCTACTCGTGATGGAAATGCCATCGCAAGATAAAAGGAGACACGAATATATGCGCAGCTCAAACCCTGTTTTGGGAAGAGCCTTCAATCAGCGTGGATACGCTGCATTTGATCCCACGAAAACTCATGATTCGCCAGAGACGCTAGAGAATCTTTACAACGCCCCTGCTGCATCATCACTTCGTACTGGTCGTATGACGATTGACGATGTAGTTACGCGTACAGGAATTCTCTTTGGAGTCTTAGTAATCACAGGCGTAATTGCTTGGACACTTAACTTCGGCGTCACTATGTTGATGGTTGGCGTATTTGGCGGATTTATTCTCGCCATGGTCAATAGTTTTAGTAAGACTGTGCGTCCAGCACTTGTCATTGCATATGCCGCATTTGAAGGCGTTGCACTCGGAACTTTGAGTCATGTCTATAACTCGGCATACCCAGGAATTGTTAGCCAAGCAGTGATTGGAACACTTGCGGCATTCGCTGGCGTTCTCTTTGCATATCGCAGCGGACGGATCCGTGTGACACCTAAATTCACACGAATGATGATGGGTGCACTTATTGGCTACCTCGTCCTTGGACTTGTGAGCATGTTCGCAGGTATGGCAAATGTTGGTGGCGGACTTGGTTTCTACGGAGTAAGTGGCCTTGGATTACTTCTTGCTTTCGGTGGGGTAGCGCTTGCAAGTTTTTTCCTCATCTTGGACTTCGATCAAATCGAACAAGGAATTCGTCAAGGAGTTCCTGAACAAGAGTCATGGAGAGCAGCTTTCGGATTGATGGTTACATTGGTCTGGCTCTACATGGAGATCTTGCGTCTGATTTCAATATTGCGTGGTAACGATTAAATAGATTTACTAAGAAACCCGGCTCTCACAAGGAGTCGGGTTTTTTATTGCAAGTGTGACTTACGGGTCTCAGGCAATCTAATCGCCAATACAATTGCTATAGAGAAAACTATGGCTGACACGGTAAATGCCGTTCGGAATGAATAGAGATCTGAAAGAGCGCCAACTGCGATAGGTCCGATAATCATTCCTAGATCACCTGCCATCTGCCAAAGTGCGATGACTTGCCCGCTCTTTCCGCGTATGACATCGCCTACGATATTTGCGGGCGTGGTTGATAAGAATGCGCCCCCTAATCCCACAATTGCCATGCTCGCTAAGTACATCCAGGGATGAACGGCGAAAATAAGCATAAGGACTCCGCACAAGACCACAGTGGTACCAATCAATAACGCGGCACGACGTCCCTGGCGATCGGATATATCGCCTGCAGGAAGAAGTAAGAGCCCCTGAAGCAGCGCTGCAATGGTGAATCCCAGTCCTACAACGGCTGTTGTTGAGTGCAATTCCTCGGTGACAAAGAGAGGGAGTATCGATGAACGTAAACCAAAAAGAACCCAACTGGTCAGAAATGTAAGCACAAGTGCGGTCCTGTACGGAGCCAACTTCAAGGCTTCAGGGATTCCCATATTGTCATCACTTTTGCTTTCGGCTTTAGTGGTGGGTTTTCCTGGTGATAGGAAGAAGAAACCGACAGCGCCAGCGATAATCAATGTAGAGCCGTATGAGATAAAGGGCGCCCGCAATGAAATCGCACTAATTGCGCCACCGATTGCAGGGCCAGCAATACCTCCGACAAGAAATGATCCGTTATATACCGATTGCGCGCGACCACGATGTTCATCTGTAACAGATCTCATGATGATCGACCCGGCAGCAACAGAGAACATCGAAGAGCCCAATCCACCGGCTGATCGAAAGATCAACAGTTGGTGGTAGCTATGTGCGAATGCGCAGAGGAAACTTGCGAT
>JBAXNY010000165.1:0-2310 GCA_037133535.1 Actinomycetes bacterium | reverse complement strand
ATTAAGGAAGTAGATGATCGAGTGCAGACCATTTTCATGGAAGCTTATGAAGAGACTGCTAAACAATTCGAATCGATCTTTGCTCGACTATTCCCAGGTGGTGATGGTCGCTTAATTCTCACCAATCCAGATGATCTGCTTACTAGTGGCGTTGATGTTGAAGCTCGCCCACCAGGAAAGCGCATCAAGCGTCTCTCACTCCTATCGGGTGGCGAGAAGTCGCTAACGGCAGTCGCGATGTTGGTCGCTATTTTCAAGGCGCGACCAAGTCCTTTCTATGTTCTCGATGAAGTTGAAGCAGCACTCGATGATGTGAACTTAGGACGGTTGCTCGGTGTGCTTGAGGAACTTCGCGAGAGCTCACAGTTGATCATCATTACCCACCAGAAGCGCACTATGGAGATTGCCGATGCACTCTATGGCGTAACCATGCGCGGTGATGGCGTATCCGAAGTTATCTCTCAGCGTCTTCGTGATGCTGAAACTGCCTAAGTTATAGGAAATTTTCGTGGGGCTATTCTCTAAATTCATCGCAAAAGTTAGCGGTAAATCAAGTGCGCTTGCCGAAGATTGGCAGGAGTTAGAGCGTGCACTCATTGAAGCCGACTTAGGCCCCAAGTTAAGTAGTGAAATTATTAATCAAGCAAAAGATCTTCGCGATTCTGATCCTGGGGCTGCACTAATTGCAACTTTGAGTAAATTATTTATTTCCAAGTCACGTAGCCTGGCAAAGAGAGATCCACTCACAGTGATCTTGATCGTTGGGGTCAACGGAACTGGAAAGACAACTTCAGCGGCAAAACTTGCTACTCAACTTGTTGCGCAAGGAAATTCAGTTCTCTTGGGAGCTGCCGATACTTTTCGTGCCGCCGCAGTTGAGCAGCTGCAGACATGGGGCGCCAGTATCGGAGTTGAAGTAGTAAATGGAGCAGTAAATAGCGATCCAGCATCGGTTGCATTCGATGCAGCCCAGCGTGCACAAGAGAGCAAAGTGGATTATTTAATTATCGATACCGCTGGTCGTTTGCAGAATAAGAGCGATCTCATGGATCAATTAGGAAAGATTCGCCGTGTTGTAGAGAAAGTTGCGCCGGTAAGTGAAGTACTTCTCGTGGTCGATGCAACAACTGGGCAGAATGGATTGTCGCAAGCAAAGATATTCTCTGAAGCAGTTTCGCTCACTGGTTTAATTCTCACCAAGACCGATGGCAGTGCCAAAGGCGGCATCGCACTCTCGATTGAAAGTGAGCTCGGAATTGCGATTAAGTTCATCGGAAGCGGGGAATCAAGCGGAGATTGGTCGGCATTTGAGCCAGATCGCTACATCCAGGGGCTCTTGTAACCCAGATGTAACACAAGGGCAGCATTTGTCACCTGCCCGAAACTCACCACGCCACCTGCTGTAACTCGGGCAGGAGAAGGTTTCGCTCTCTCAACGGCGAGATTTCCTCATTTACCTCTCTACTTCTGAAATGGGATATTTATGACTCCAGTAGTTCTCAATTCTGGTGACACCGCTTGGATGCTCGCTAGCAGTGCACTTGTTCTATTAATGACGCCAGGTTTGGCATTCTTCTATGGCGGCATGGTGCGCACAAAGAGTGTGCTTAACATGATGATGATGTCGATGATCACCATCGGAATCGTCAGTGTGCTCTGGGTAATTTACGGATACGAATTAGCATTTGGTTACAAAGGTGAATCAGCTTGGTATGGCTCATTCTCACTCTCTGGCCTTGGCGGAGAAGTTGGAAATCTCATTAACAATGGTGGCACCTACCCAATTCCAGTCTTGGTATTTGCTGCCTTCCAATTAATGTTCGCCATTATTACTCCCGCACTGATTTCTGGTGCAATTGCCGATCGCACAAAGTTTGTTACATGGGCAATTTTCGTTGCGCTCTGGGTGACAATCGTCTACTTCCCAGTTGCGCACTGGGTCTTCTATTTCGGTAATAAAGTCGGCGACACTCTTACTGGTACTGGTTTCCTTGCCGGTAAAGGTATTGAAGATTTCGCTGGTGGAACTGCAGTACACATTAATGCTGGTGCCGCAGGTCTTGCACTAGCAATTGTGTTAGGAAAGAGAGTGGGTTGGCGCCGTGAAGCGATGCGACCACACTCATTGCCGCTAGTACTGCTCGGTTCTGGTCTCTTGTGGTTTGGTTGGTTCGGATTTAATGCCGGATCTGCACTTGCTGCAAATGGAATTGCAGGCCTTGCATTTATGAATACTCAAGTTGCTACAGCTGCTGCACTCCTTGGTTGGATCTTGGTGGAGAAGTTGCGCAATGGCCACATGACATCCCT
>JBAXNY010000164.1:0-2336 GCA_037133535.1 Actinomycetes bacterium | reverse complement strand
CTTGGCTCAGGAAATGTTGATTTTGATACATTCTTTGGCGCACTAAAGAAAATAAATTACAAAGGTCCAATCACCTTTGAATCATTTTCCTCAGTTGTTGTCGATCCTGCACTTTCCAACGCGCTCTGTATCTGGCGCAATCTTTGGGAGGATTCAGATGACCTGTCAGCTCATGCGCTGGAATACATGAAAGCTCGCTACAGCTAATAGAGATATTCGGCGGCCTGTGGCAAGTAAATTGGCGGTGGAAGAATTAATTATTTAGTACGCGGCTGAGATTTTCACTGAAGACAAAGACCGCAAGAATAATGACAAACCATCCAAAGGCGTTTTTTAATTTCTCGGCTTTGAATCTATTGGAGAATATAGAGCCCACAAGCGCGCCCAAGGATGTTCCAATAAGTGCGGGCAGAATTATCTTGAAATTAAAAGAGATATCGGTATTGAGCGATATAAGTGTCTGGTTATCAAATCTGAGGACATAACCCGAAAAAGCCCCGAGGCAATTGGTAATTCCTATAACAAATGAAGTTGCGATGGCATCTTTCATGGCTAGGCCGCCGAAGAGAACTAGGGCAGGTACGACCATAAATCCGCCGCCAACACCGACGGTGCCGGTAACCAAGCCAACGAGTGCGCCATTTAAAATTAGGCGGTAGGTAACTGGCCTCTGTGTAGTCTCTGTTTCCCTATTTTTCTTGCGGCGAATCATGGCAATTCCAGTAACTGCCATGATCAATGAAAATGCGAAGAGAAGGATGTCATTTGGCAGGTGTGATCCCACTTGTCCGCCTACAAAGGCGCTGAGCATTCCTGAGATTCCAAAGATAAATCCAGTACGCCACTGGATGTGACCGCGCTTCGCGTGGCCTACAAGGCCGAATGCAGTAGCGACTGCCACCACAATAAGGCTGGAAGCTATCGCTTCCACGGGCGGCATATTTTCCACATAGACAAATAATGGAGTTGTCATGATTGAGCCACCGGCACCGAGCGTGCCCATAACAAGCCCAATTAATGCGCTTAGCGATAAAACCAGCACCTTGTTTATGCCCTATTAAATGTGGTGATTTGAGTCTGAAGCACGGATACCTTGCTTGTGATAAATCTCTAGAGTTTTTCTAAATGGAATTACTCCATACTGATCGGCTAACTTCTGCCACTCAACAGAAAGTTCAGCAACAACTTGGGGATTTGCACTTGAAAGATCCTTCAACTCATTTCTATCGGTTGTTAAGTCATATAGTTCCCATTCCCAGTCGTACTGGCGAACTAACTTCCACTTTCCTTTAATAATTGCGCCGTTGCCAATGTGCTCCCACCACAATTGTGAGCTCTGGGTATCTGAACTTTGAAGGGCAGGCAACATACTGCCGCCTACAAGAGGCTCTAGCTTATTTCCATTAAGGCTTGCTGGGTATGTAACGCCAAGTGCGTCATAGAGAGTTGGAGCAACGTTTACTAATTGGAAAGTACTGGTATTTACCGTTCCGCTGTTTAATTTGCCTTCTGGCCAGTGAATAATGAAAGGTGACATAACGCCACCTTCATGTGTGTAACGCTTATAAAGTCGGAATGGCGTGTTGGAAACATTTGCCCAGCCGACACCGTAACTTGAATAAGTGTCCTCTCCCCCAGGCATAACATCTGGATCATTTCCAAGAACAACTTTGCGGCCATCGCGAGTACGTGTGCTTATCAAGTTCTTAGCGCGACGAAATTCTGAAATATCATCAAGTGGCAACGCCTCAGCGCACGCCCCATTATCTGAAAGGAAGATAATGATGGTGTTATCCCACTCATTACTCTTTTCGACTTGATCAAGAATTTTGCCGATCGCCGTATCCATCTCTGTGACCATCGCTGCATAAACTTCCATGCGTCGCGCCTGCCACTTCTTTTCTGGCTCTTCTTCCCAGGCAAGCACACGTGCATCACGTGGACTTAACTCTGTCTCTTTAGGGATGATGCCAAGGGTTTTCTGTCGCTCAAGGCGCTTTGCTCTGATGGCATCCCAACCGGCGTCATAGGCGCCCGCATATGACTTAATGGTCTCTTCTCTAGCGTGCAGTGGCCAGTGCGGAGCGGTGAAGGGAACGTAAAGGAAATATGGCTTATCGCTTGGTCTTTCTTTAATGAATTTGGCTGCCTCAGTTGCGATTGCATCTGTGTAGAAAAAGTCAGGGTTGTTATCTGCCTCTGATTCAACATTTTCTAACCCACGAGTCAATGTGCCGGGGCGGAAATATGTTGCGCAGCCATCTAGGGTGCCAAAGAAATTATCAAAGCCACGATCAGTTGGCCAAGCACCGTTTGGCTTGTTTGGGCTATTGGTG
>JBAXNY010000163.1:0-2336 GCA_037133535.1 Actinomycetes bacterium | reverse complement strand
AACGGTATGGATTGGAATGCAGCAGGAACTCTGATGTATTACGCCGACACTGTTCTCAAGCGCCTTGATGTATTTGATGTTGTGGAGCGCGATATTATTAATCGTCGCACTCTCGCGCATTTCGATGAATCATTGGGATTGCCGGATGGCCTCTGCACCGATGCAAATGACAACATTTGGATTGCCTTCCACGGTGGCGGTGCAATTCGTTGCATCGACCACACCAGCGGCAAAATCATCGACCAAGTGGAGATTCCTTGCCCTGATGTCACATCCTGTGTCTTTGGCGGAGAGAATTTGGATCAGATGTTTATCACCAGTTATGGTGAGATCGCAGATCGTCAGACCTACCCAGAAGCGGGAATGATCCACGTAGCAACACCAGGTGTTAAAGGTAAGAAGACCAATCTCTTCGGTGCGTAAGTAAGAAAGTAGGAGTAAATGAAGAAACTCGAAGGTCGACATGTCCTTGTCACCGGTGGCTCAATGGGAATTGGCGCTGCCTGCGTGCGCGATGCAGCAGAGAATGGCGCTCGAGTCTCCTTCGTAGACATCAACATCGAAGCAGGTCAAGCATTTGCCGCGCAGATGCGCAGCGAGGGATTTGAAGTGGAATTTGCTGAAGGCAACGTTGCAGATTTCGAGAGCCTTAAAAAGGGAATTGATTCACTGATTGCAAAATTTGGTGATGTTTATGGCTTGGTCAATAACGCCGGCGTCAATTCATATGCCGATCCAGTTGAGATGACCGATGAGCAATGGGATGCATTCTTTAACGTAGATCTCAAAGGCATGTGGCTTGCAGCTAAATTAACTATTCCAGGCATGAAGCGCGCAAAGAAAGGTGCAATCGTTAATGTGAGTTCGATTCATGGCCGCCTTGCCTATTACAACTTCTTTCCATACAGCGCTGCAAAGCATGCCGTTATCGGCATGACTCGCAATTTAGGTGTTGATCTTGGTAGCCAAGGAATTCGCGTCAATGCAGTTTCTCCTGGTTACATCATGACTCCACTTGCTCAGGGTTGGTATGACTTAGATCCAACTCGTTACCCCGAAGCAATTGCCAAGCAGCCGATGGGTCGCGTTGGCGAAGCACATGAAGTGGCAAAGGTAGTTTCCTTCCTCCTCTCTGATGATTCCTCTTTTGTGAATGCATCCGACTGGGCAATCGATGGCGCCTTCGGCGCAAGAATGGCGTAACCATGAGACTCAAAGGCGAACACTTAATTGTTACTGGTGGCTCAATGGGCATTGGTGAGGCAGTTGTTATTGATGGCGCACAAGAAGGTGCGAAGGTAAGTTTCTTCGACATCGATGTAGCTCGCGGCAAAGCACTTGCCGATCGCCTCAATGGCGAAGGTTTTCAAGTGCATTTCGAAGAGGCCGATGTCTCTAAGTTTGATCCCTTCAAAGCAGCATTCGATAAGTGCGTTGCAAAATTCGGTCCAGTAACAGTTGCTTGCTCTAACGCTGGTCGCAATTCTTATGCCGATCCAGTGGAGTACACCGAAGATGAATGGCACGATTTCTTTAGCTTGGATTTGAAATCCAGTTGGTATGTCGCAAAGTTATGTTTGCCAGAGATGCGCAAGGCCAAGAAGGGTTCAATCGTCTTGATCTCTTCCATCCACGGTCGCATGACATTTCCCAATTACTTCCCATACGCGGCTGCAAAGCATGGCCTCATCGGTCTAGCTAAGAACTTGGCCGTGGATGAAGGAAAACATGGCATTCGCTTCAACACTGTGTCACCCGGATTTACATTGACGCCACTTCTTAAGAGTTGGCTCGATAGCGAGCCACCATCACGTGCGGAAGCTGCAATGGCCGCTCAACCTCTAGGTCGCATGGGTGAGCCAAGTGAGATTGCAAAGGTCGTTAACTTTGTTCTCTCCAGTGAAGCTTCCTTTATGAATGGCGCAGATCTCATGGTCGATGGTGGTCTTCACTCACGATTTGCCTCCTAAGGTATAGCCATGAAAATCACTAAAGTTGAAACACTTCGCCCACTCGCGCATCCCTCATCGCTCTGGATTCTGCTCCACGATGAGAAAGGCAATGTTGGTTTAGGTGAAACTTTCTTTAGCGCATCAACTATTGAAGAGTATGTGCACGCAATTGCTGCGCCACTTCTCTTTGGCTTAAAAGCTGCGCATCCTGAAAATGTGCAACTTGCACTAATGCCTTATGTTGGTTTTCAAGCCGGTGGCATTGAGATGCGCGCACTCGGTGGCATCGACATTGCAATCTGGGATCTCTGGGGTAAGCGCCTGAATGCACCACTTGCTGAATTACTTGGTGGCAAGGTGCGCGAGAAGGTAAAGGTCTACAAC
>JBAXNY010000162.1:0-2349 GCA_037133535.1 Actinomycetes bacterium | reverse complement strand
TTTTAGATATCAATATCCGCAGGCTCTTTGCGCGCATCTTTGATGGAGTTCAATCTCCAAAGTTATCCGCAACAAAAGATGAAAAGTCTCGTTACGAGCAACTCATTCCGAAGAGAGATCCACATTTATGGGCTGCTGCAACGATGGAGCTTGGTGCCTTGATCTGCACTTCACAATCGCCTAAATGTGGAATCTGCCCTGTAGCAAACGATTGCACCTGGCGCAGCCTTGATTATCCAAAATCTGATGTCATCAAACGAACACAGAGTTGGCATGGCACTGATCGCCAATGTCGCGGAACTGTGGTTCAAGCACTTCGCGAGAATCAATCGCTTACAAAGGCAGAGATTAGCCAGCTGTGGGATGTGCCTTCACAGTTAGAGAAAGCGCTCTTAACTCTTCTCGATGATGGACTTATCGAAGCTCGAGGCAAGAATAAGTTCTCACTGCCTCGAAGTTAGGCGGTAGGTGCCTCAGCTAAATTTTCTGGGCTATCAGGAGTTGAAATCTTTGGAGATCCCTTAAAGGTGAACTTGGCATCAGCGCCTTCTCCTTCGACATCAACAACGATGATTTCGCCAGCTTTAATCTCGCTAAACAAGATTCGCTCAGAGAGTGAGTCTTCGATTTCGCGCTGAATGACGCGACGCAATGGTCGAGCACCTAGCAATGGATCATATCCACGCGCTGCAAGGAGATCCTTGGCGGCCTGTGTGAGTTCGATTCCCATGTCCTTAGCCTTTAGGCGATCGTCGAGATTAGCAATCATGAGATCTACGATCTGAATAATCTGATCTCTTGTGAGCTGGTGGAAGACGATGACATCATCGATACGGTTGAGAAATTCTGGGCGGAAGTGGTTCTTGAGTTCCTCTTGAACCTTGCCCTTCATGCGATCGTAATTTGTGAGGTCATCATCAGCATTGGCAAAGCCAAGCCCGAGTGACTTAGAGATATCGCGAGTTCCAAGGTTTGTTGTCATGATGATGACGGTGTTCTTAAAATCTACTGTGCGACCTTGCGCATCAGTGAGGCGACCATCTTCGAGAACCTGAAGAAGCGAGTTGAAGATATCTGGGTGCGCCTTTTCGATTTCGTCGAAGAGAACAACAGAGAATGGGCGGCGGCGAACCTTCTCGGTCAGCTGTCCACCTTCGTCATATCCAACATATCCTGGAGGTGATCCAAAGAGACGAGATGCTGTGTGACGTTCTGAGTACTCAGACATATCGAGTTGAATCAACGCTGTTTCGTCACCAAATAAGAATGATGCAAGTGTGCGTGAGAGTTCAGTCTTACCGACGCCAGATGGGCCAGCGAAGATAAATGAACCACCAGGACGCTTTGGATCTTTCAATCCTGCGCGGGTACGACGAATTGCTTGAGACAAAGCCTTGATTGCTTGATCTTGTCCAATAACGCGACGGTGCAGTTCATCTTCCATGCGAAGAAGGCGTGCTGTCTCTTCTTCAGTTAACTTAAAGACTGGAATACCAGTTGATGCTGAAAGAACTTGAGCGATGAGTTCTTCATCGACTTCAGTGACCTTATCGAGGTCTGTTGCCTTCCAATTCTTTTCAGCTTCCTGCTTCTCAAGAATAAGAGTCTTCTCTTTATCGCGAAGTGCTGCTGCACCTTCGAAATCTTGTCCATCGATTGCAGATTCCTTAGCTTTGCGAGCTTCAGCAATCTTGTCATCAAATGCACGAAGTTCGGCAGGTGCAGTCATGCGCTTTATGCGAAGACGTGAACCAGCTTCATCAATGAGGTCGATCGCCTTATCTGGAAGGAAGCGATCTGAAACGTAACGATCAGCCATATTTGCAGCTGCTGCAAGTGCACCATCTGTAATTGATACGCGGTGGTGTGTCTCGTAGCGATCGCGAAGGCCCTTAAGAATTTCGATGGTGTGAGCAACTGATGGCTCTTTCACCTGAATTGGTTGGAAGCGACGCTCGAGGGCTGCATCTTTCTCGATGTGCTTGCGATATTCATCGAGAGTTGTTGCACCGATTGTCTGGAGTTCGCCACGTGCAAGCATTGGCTTGAGAATGCTTGCTGCATCGATTGCACCTTCAGCCGCGCCTGCACCGACAAGTGTATGAATTTCATCGATAAAGATAATGATGTCACCACGAGTTTTAATTTCCTTTAGTACTTTCTTAAGGCGCTCTTCAAAATCTCCGCGATAACGAGAGCCAGCAACAAGTGCACCCAAATCAAGTGAGTAGAGCTGCTTATCTTTTAATGTTTCTGGAACGTCGTTCTTTGCGATTGCTTGTGCAAGACCTTCGACAACTGCGGTCTTACCGACTCCTGGTTCGCCAATAAGAACTGGGTTGTTCTTTG
>JBAXNY010000161.1:0-2351 GCA_037133535.1 Actinomycetes bacterium | reverse complement strand
TTGTTGGGTTACTGGCTTCACCATGTTGGGTATGGAAGTTCAGGATGAAGTCCGTGGGCGAACATTCGCGTTTATGCAATCTCTTATTCGCGTCACACTTGTTGCAGTCCTTGCGATTTCACCGTTGATTGCTGCAGCAGTTGGTAAGCACACATTCAAATTCCAGAATACGCAGGTAAGTTATAATGGAGCTGCAATTACGATTCTGATTGCTGGAATCATCGCCACCCTTATCGGTGTTGTCTCATATCGACAGATGAAAGATCGACCAAATGTTTCCTTCTGGAGCGATATCTCCAATGCGCTCAAAGGCGAACTCGGATCAATCACTGGTGCACCAGCTAAAGGCCTGTTCATTGCATTTGAAGGCGGCGAAGGTTCGGGCAAATCAACACAAACTAAATTATTAAAGAAATGGTTAGAAGATAGAGAACATGGAGTTGTGCTCAGTCGCGAACCGGGCGGCACTCCATTGGGTAATGATTTGCGAGAAATTCTCCTCTCCCATCGAACGGGTGTTATTTCTCCGCGTGCCGAAGCTTTGCTTTATGCAGCAGACCGTGCGCACCATGTGTATTCCGTGATTCGCCCGGCGTTAGAAGCTGGCGATGTTGTCATTACCGATCGCTACTTTGATTCATCAATTGCATATCAAGGCGCAGGGCGCATTCTTGAACCAGGGGAAGTTGCACGTATTTCACGATGGGCAACAGAATCCCTTTTCCCAACGCTCACAATTATTTTGGATCTACCAGCTGAAATCGGTTTAGGACGGTTAAAGAAGTTCGACCGTCTCGAGTCGGAGCCATTAGCTTTTCATGAACGCATCCGCCAGGAGTATCTACAGCTGGCTTTACTTGATCCAGAGCGATATTTAGTGGTTGATGGTCAGATGAGCGTCGATGAAATTCATGGCGCCATTGTTACCCGTGTTTCTGAATTACCAGCGCTAAGCAAGGTTCCTAAGAAAGAGAAGAAGAAAGTTAATCTTCGCCCCGACCCAAGAAAAGTCATTGCCAAAGTAAAAGCTAAAACAAGTAAGAAGAAATAGCGCCATGAGTGTTTTTGACGAGCTTGTAGGCCAACAGCACATCATCTCAATACTCAAAGATGCAGTCGCAGCAGCGCGAAGTGGTGAAGAAACTCAAGAGATGATACATGCGTGGGTCTTCACGGGTCCACCCGGCAGTGGACGATCGAGTGCGGCAATTGCATTTGCAGCAGCGCTGATCTGCCCTAACGACGGATGCGGCACGTGTGTTGACTGCCGCAGCGCTAAAGCTGGCGGTCATGCTGATGTCGAGATTATTTCCACCGAAGGTTTATCGATCAAGATCGATGAAATCCGCGAACTTTTGCAGCGAACATCTTGGGCGCCGAGTGTGGGGGGATGGCGCGTAGTTGTTATGGAAGATGCAGACCGCCTAACTGAATCTGCAGCAAACGCACTTCTTAAGGCGATTGAAGAACCGGGAGCTCGAACGGTTTGGTTGCTCTGTGCCCCGACCTTGCACGATTTGTTACCAACAATCCGTTCACGTTGCCGCCACCTTCAATTGCGAACTCCAAGTTCAGCTGATGTCGCAGCGGTATTGGCCAATCGCGATGGAGTTTCACCAGGAATGGCAGATTTTGCCGCTCGTGCAAGTCAAGGCCATATTGGCCGCGCACGTCACTTAGCCCTTGATGAAAATATCCGTGCGCGACGTAACACGATTATGAAGTTACCTTTTGCGCTGAGCGATATCTCAGCTTCATTTAAAGCTGCTTCGACATTGGTTGATTTAGCAACGCAAGAAGCTAAGGAACAAGCAGAAGTTAAAGACGAAGCAGAAAACCAAGAGCTAGCGCAAGCGTGGGGCCAAGGCGCAACGGGTCGAGGCATGGCAACGGGCGGGTCAAAAGCTTTAAAAGATTTAGAGAAAGAGCAGAAGTCTCGCGCAACCCGAATGGTTCGCGACTCGATCGATGGCGCACTTCTCGACATCGCAACCTTCTACCGCGATGTCATGATGGTGCAATCCGGAAATACCGAATCCATGATCAACACCGATATGCGCGAACAGATTGAAAGCTATGCAGCATCTCACCCATCACACTCAACAATTCTAAAAATCAGCGCCATCATGGATGTAGCATCTGCTTTGAAAGGCACGAATATCGGAATCATCGCCGATGGTGGGGTTCGACACTCGGGCGATATCACGAAAGCGATTGCGGCGGGTGCGCACGCCGTGATGATTGGCAGTTTATTTGCGGGCACGGAAGAAGCGCCGGGTGAAGTCATCCTCTACCACGGACGCAGTTACAAAAGTTACCGGGGCATGGGCTCGATTGGCGCGATGCAACAA
>JBAXNY010000160.1:0-2364 GCA_037133535.1 Actinomycetes bacterium | reverse complement strand
GATTGGCACAACGCACGCGCTTTTACTGAAAGATGGATTAATTGCGGTTTCTGGCCCAGTTGCGCAGGTAATTACTAGCGAACATGTCAGCGCAGTATTTGGTCTGCCAATCGAAGTTGGTTACATCTCTGGGCGTTACAGCGCTCGTGCTATTTAGATAGAGGCTCCATGTCCGCACTTCCACCCTTTGATAACTCCTGGGGCAAACTACTAGCACCACATGAGGGACGAATTGCAAGTATTTTGGGTACTAGAGATTTTGCACCAGATTACGAAAAAGTATTTGCTGCTCTGGCTCTCCCATTAGAGAAAGTGCGAGTTGTCATCTTTGGTCAAGATCCTTATCCCACATTCGGGCAAGCAACTGGTTTAGCTTTCTCGATTCCACGAAATTTCCAACCTCTTCCACCGACGTTAAAGAACATTTTTCGTGAATTAAGCGATGACGTAGGAGTTGCCACTCCTTCGCACGGCGACCTCAGTAGTTGGTCGCAGCAAGGGGTGATACTTCTCAATCGCACCTTGACGATCAAAGCCGGAGAGAGCAATTCAGATCAGAACATTGGTTGGCGTGAAATCACAGATGCAATTGCGCAAGAGTTAGGTCAACGCAAAGTGTGCGCAATTCTCTGGGGCAAGAACGCTGAAGAGCTATCGCGATTCTTTAGAAGTGAATTGACTATTCAATCGCCACATCCAAGCCCACTGTCGGCCTATCGTGGATTTTTCGGAAGTAAACCCTTCTCCCGCAGTAATGAAATTTTGGAGAGCATTGGTCTGAATCCGATCGATTGGTCGATCAAATAGAAACAGGGCCGGCACTTTCGCACCGGCCCTGTTTCTTAACTACTTTCCTTATTAACCGATCCTGATTAGCCAATCCAGGTATTGATTGGAGAGGCCAAGAAGTAGATTACGAATAGTCCAGCAACGAGGAGAAGAAGTGGATGCACTTCCTTGCGACGTCCCTGGATCATACGAATCAGAACATGTGATACGAAGCCTGCGCCAATACCTACTGAGATGCTGTAAGTGAATGGCATCAAGATGATTGTAAGGAAGGCTGGAATTGCAATTCCGTAATCCGACCAATCAATGCCCTTGATCTGAGTCATCATCAAGAAACCAACGATGATCAAAGCAGGAGTTGCAGCCTCGTAAGGGATAACTGCAACTAGTGGTGCAAGGAATGTTGTTAACAGGAAGCAGATACCTGTGACAACTGAAGCCAAACCAGTACGTGCGCCTTCGCCAACACCTGATGCAGACTCGATGTAGGAAGTATTGGATGAGATACCAGCAGCGCCACCAGCGGCAGCAGCGATGGAGTCAACCAAGAGAATGCGCTCAACGTTTGGAACATCACCCTTGCTATCAATCAGACCAGCTTCGTGACCGATGGCGGTAACTGTGCCAACAGTGTCGAAGAAGTCAGAGAGAAGCAGTGTGAAGACGAGAAGAATGCCGGCAACAGCAGAGATTCTGCTGAAAGATCCGAGCAAGCTGAAATGACCAATCAAGCTAAAGTCTGGAGTTCCAACTACCTTGCTAGGAATGGCAGGAACGTTGAGTCCCCAACCCTTTGGATTCACTTTGCCTGTTGCGCCATCGAAGTTTGGACCGATCTTCAAAGAGGTTTCAATGATGATCGCAAGAACAGTTGCAGAAGCAATTCCAATAAGGAGAGCGCCTTTAACCTTCTTGACCATCAAACCGATGATGAGGATCAAACCAAATGCAAAGACAATAATTGGCCAGCCAACGAGGTTGCCGTTATCACCAAGCATTACTGGTACTGGTCCAGAACCGGTACGACGAACGAAACCGGAATCAACGAGACCGATCAAAGCGATGAAGAGACCAATACCAACGCTGATTGCGATCTTCAACTGAGCAGGTACGGCGCGGAAAACTGCAGTACGGAAGCCAGTGAGAACTAAGACGGTGATGATGAGACCTTCAAGTACAACAAGGCCCATTGCATCGGCCCATGTCATCTTCGATGCGATACCAACTGCAACGAATGTGTTGAGGCCAAGTCCGGTAGCAATTGCTAGTGGGAAATTGCCGACAACGCCCATGAGGATGGTGAGAACACCGGCAACAAGAGCTGTTGCTGCTGCTACGAGTGCGAGATTTGGATGTGATCCATCGCCACCGAGGAACTTGCCATCGCCATCTTTAGCTAAACCGATGATTAATGGATTGAGTGCCACGATATAAGCCATTGTGAAGAATGTGACGATGCCGCCACGTACTTCACGACCGACGGTAGAGCCACGTTGGGAGATCTTGAAATATGTATCCAACATAACTTGCCCCTTACTGTTTTGGTGTCGGGGGTGTTTGCGACCCCGTGTAGAG
>JBAXNY010000159.1:0-2416 GCA_037133535.1 Actinomycetes bacterium | reverse complement strand
CTCACTGACTTGGCCATGAGGTGAAGTTACCTCATGCGCACGACAAAGTATTGGCGCAACTCATCTTTACTTGTACCTAGAGTGAAAAGGATGGGTATTCGTCTGTCACAAGCAAGATTGCATATCCATAGACGCGATTCCAATAGGCAGAGATACTCGAAATTCCCTCGGCATACGAGGACGACAATTTTCCAGTGGAGAGAATGCCGATCCAGGCCAGAAAGATTAAAAAGATTCCGTAGAGTGCATAGACCAAGCCAACAATGTAGAGCGGTATTGCCAATAGCCATTTAATCAATGGCAGCGCTCGGTGCAATTTCTTACCGCCATCAATTTCTGGAAAGACAAATGTGACTACTTGATTATCTTCCAGGGAAGGGTATTCATCGGTGAGAAGGGCTAGATAAACCCAGGCACGATTACCTAGACCAAAAATAGATTTGTTAAACGAGAGCAACCACGATGGATAAACCCCACGAAAGAGAAGTGTGAGCATCACTGGAATCACTAAAATTCCATACGTTGAATTTGTCCAGTCTTGATTCTTTGCCATAGCAGAGAGCGAGGCCATAAAAATAAAGATCGGAAAGACCAGGATCACACGGAAGAAAACTGTCTGACGATTGCGATTCTCGAGTTGTACTGTGAAAGTAGTTTCAATTTGGTTGCTCATAAAATCAGTTTATGCCTTTTACTCTGGAAAAGGGCCACTTCACGGATTAGAGTCAGCAAATGAAGTTCCGCGGCTTAATTCAAGCCTGTCATTTCGGGCCAACTCTCTTGGTTACTTCTATCTCACTTGGCTTTGCACTTCACTATTGGCCGGTACTCGATGCAATTGCAATCGCCGTATCAGTCCTCTCTGGGCAACTCATTGTTGGGTGGAGTAATGATCTCCATGATTACCAAGATGATCTCTCACATAAGCGAACCAATAAGCCATTAGTCTCAGGATTGCTGAGCGAGAAATTCCTAAGGCAGGCACTCTTTGTAGCGCTTCCCATAAGTTTTGCTATCAACTTATTGGGCCCCCTTGGCATCAAAGGTGGCGCTCTCTATTTATTAGGTATTGCATTTGGAGTGCTCTATAACTTTTACTTTAAATACAACTTCTTATCACCGCTTCCTTATGCAGTCGGATTTGCAGCTCTGCCATCCTGTATCGCAATCTCACAGAATGAAACACCACCGACCTGGATGTGGCTCGGTGGTGCGCTCTTTGGAATGGCGGCGCACTTTATTAATGTGATCAAGGACATGGAGGCAGATCGCAGCAGTGGCATTGGAGGTTTGCCACAACGTTTAGGTCGTCGGGGCTCAATTGGCGCTGCTGCGCTCTTGATTGCACTAGGAGTACTCGCACTACACTCAGCCCTATGACCAAAATCCTGAAAGATTCTGCTGGTGTTGTTGTCGAAAAAGGCGGAAAGTATTTTCGCTTAAGCCATTCCCTCTCTGATTTACTTGCAATGTCACTTGAAGAAGCGAAATCAATTGTGGAGTCAGCAAATAAGGAGATCCCAGAGAGCGCGCATTGGCTCGCACCAGTTGATAGCGGACAGGAAGTCTGGGCATGTGGTGTCACATACCTGCGCAGCAAAGTTGGTCGCATGGAAGAGTCAGATATCCCCGATCTCTATAGCCGGGTTTATGACGCAGAACGTCCAGAGATTTTCTACAAGACTGCAGGTTGGCGCGTTATTGCCAATGGCGAAAAGGTTGGCATTCGCAAAGATTCTGGTTGGGATGTGCCAGAAGGTGAAGTTGTTCTTGTTGGTAATGCTCATGAAGAGATTTTTGGTTATGCAGTCGGCAACGATGTGAGCTCTCGCTCCATCGAAGGTGAGAACACCCTCTATCTGCCACAAGCAAAGGCGTATGAAAAGGCGTGCTCACTTGGATCATGGATTGTTCCTGCATGGGATGTTAAGGAAGCAGTCTTTCCTATCGCAGTAAAGGTCGAGCGCGCTGGCACAGTGGAGTTCCAAGGTGAATCATCTTCTTCACAACTCAAGCGCACCTTCGCAGATCTGATGCACTGGATGTACAAGACATTGCCGATGCCACATGGCGTATTTCTCTTTACCGGAACTGGCGTTGTTCCTGATGCCTCATTTACTCTGCATGAAGGCGATGTTGTAACAATCTCTGCTGGTCCACTCGGAACTTTAGTTAATACGATCGAATATGTGGCGAAGGGATAAGCCATGGCAAAAACTGAAGTCTTTGACTCTCGATTTAATTTGTTAGGCGAGGGCCCAACCGCCACTGGCGCTAAAAATGAGCTTATTACGTGGGTAGATATTCACGGCAAGGCCGTGAAGTGGCGCAACGCGCTCACTGGCGAGATTGGTGAATTCTTAACGGATGAGCATGTGGGATTTCAAATCGCGACAAAGAGTGGCGGTCACATTCT
>JBAXNY010000158.1:0-2465 GCA_037133535.1 Actinomycetes bacterium | reverse complement strand
CGCCAAATTATTCACGGTCAGTCAGATATCGGAAAGAGCAAAGCCCTTAGCGCCAAGGAGAAAGTGGCCGAGATCAATCCTTACGTCAATGTAATTTTGCATGAAACTCGCCTCGATGTCTCCAATGTGATGGAGATTTTTTCGCAATACGATTTAATCGTCGATGGCACTGATAATTTTGCAACACGATATTTAGTCAATGACGCATGCGTACTTCTGAAGAAGCCTTATGTCTGGGGCTCGATCTATCGCTTCGATGGTCAGGCAAGCGTTTTCTGGGCCGAGTACGGACCTTGCTATCGCTGCCTTTACCCAGAACCACCACCTCCGGGAATGGTTCCTAGTTGTGCCGAAGGTGGCGTACTTGGCGTGCTCTGCGCATCAATTGGTTCGATTCAAGTAACAGAGGCGATCAAGTTACTTACGGGAATTGGTGAACCATTAGTTGGCTCGCTGATGGTTTATGACGCGCTAGAAATGTCTTATCGCAAGGTCAAGATTCGTAAGGATCCTAATTGCCCAATTTGCAGTAAGAATCCGAAGCAGACTGAGCTTCTCCCAGATTACGAAGCATTCTGTGGCGTCCTATCTGATGCAGCAACAGATGCTGTTACTGGATCGACAATTACAGTTCAAGAGTTAAAGAATAAAATAGATGCGCATGAGAATTTCTATCTCATTGATGTGCGCGAACCTAGCGAATTTGAAATCGTACGTATTCCTGGTTCGCACCTGATGCCAAAGCAAGGTTTCTTGGATGGCTCTGTACTTGCCAATTTGCCACAAGATAAGCCCATTATTTTGCACTGCAAATCTGGTGTGCGATCGGCTGAGTGTTTAGCGGTACTTAAAGGTGCTGGATTCTCAGATGCCACACATGTCAGTGGTGGAGTAGTCGCGTGGGCCAAGCAGATTGATACAAGTTTGCCGGTGTACTGAGATGAGCACTTTGCCCTACGCCGGATACCGGATGTTATTGATGCATGCGCACCCTGATGATGAAACCATCAACAATGGCGCCACAATGGCGAAGTACGTCGCAGAAGGTGCAACTATCACGTTGGTTACAAGCAACCGTGGCGAAGAGGGCGACATCCTGATTCCTGATTTAGCCCATCTGGGAGCGCGCGAGAGCGATCAATTGGGCCCACATCGCGTGCAAGAACTGACAGCGGCGATGAAGGAGCTCGGTATTACAGATCATCGATTCCTTGGTGCGCCACATAAGCAATATCGCGATAGCGGAATGATCGACACTGATCCGAATAAACGCCCTGATAATTTCTACAACTGTGATTTAGATGAAGCGGCAAAGTTTCTAGTTGATGTCATTCATGAAGTAAAGCCCCATGTGCTTGTCACTTATGATGAATTTGGTGGTTATGGCCACCCAGATCACATCAAGGCACATCAAGTAGCGATGCGTGCAGTAGAACTTGCCACGCAATGGGAAGTATCTAAGGTTTATTGGAATGCCATCCCTAAATCCATTATTGAAAATGGCATTGCCGAGATGAAGAAGCGCGGCACCACATTTATGGGACTTGAGAAAGCTGAAGATTTTCCATTTGCTAAAGCAGATGAGTTAGTAACTACCGTGATCAATGCCGTGCCATACGTGGATCAGAAGATCGCTGCAATGAAGGCACATGGCACACAGATTGCAGTCGATGGCCCCTTCTTCGCTCTCTCTGACAATGTGGGAGTGCAAGTGTGGGGCGATGAGTACTACACACTTGTTAAAGGCGAGTTAGCGGGGCCACGTGATGCACAAGGTCGAGAGTTAGACCTATTCGCCGGGATTACTCTGTGATCAAAGCCCTCCTTGCATTTATTTGGGGTGGCTTTGTTGGTTTGGCAGGCACAGTTTTTCATAATGCATTTGTGCCATTTGGCTTTCTCTTTGCAATGGTCAGTATCGCCGTAGGAATTTGGGCGGTAGGGCGAATGACTTATTCTCGCCGCTATAAATTAATCGCTGTAGCGGGATTACTCGTAATCGTGCTTAAGGGTGCAATTTCTGGAACAGGCAATGAAATCTTGATTCTATCCAATGCCACTGGAACTTTATTTCTTATTTTCGGAACGCTGATCGCAGTATTAATGGCGCTGCGCCCAGCTGATTAACAACACTCAGAAATAAGTGGCAAGGTCTTTTCTAAAATTCTAAATCTTCCCTGGTGATGAGTTCGGAATCCAAATTTTTCATAGAGGGCAATTGCGGCAGCATTCTCGGAATCCACTTGCAATAGTGCTTTTGTAGCGCCGGCCTTGCGAGCTGAATCTAAGAGTCCGCCCATGAGAGATTTTGCATAGTCTTTCCCACGTAAATTTTCTGGCACAAAGATGCGAGCAAGCACGCACCAATCTTTAACCAAGCCAGCTCTTCCCACTGCAGCAATCGCACCGTTATTTTCAATCCATCCGTAGCGAGCGCTAGTGCGCTCCATGATTGGCAGAGTTCC
>JBAXNY010000157.1:0-2467 GCA_037133535.1 Actinomycetes bacterium | reverse complement strand
GAAATCAGCCTTTGGTTGGCGCAATGTGAAGATCCAGCGGGCAAAAGGGCCACTTTTCAGCGTCAGAACCACGCCTTCTCCCCTGCCGCTCATGGCGACAAAGTCTCTAAAGCTGCGACCTCGCAAAGTTCCCAAGAGGACGACATAGGGCAGAGCAGTTCCGGGGGCTCGAATACCTCGCAGGGTCGATGATCCCCAAAGCTGGTCGATAAATTCAACTTTTTCAACTGAATCCGCCGATACTCGGGGGCTGTCGTGAAGTGCGCCGAGCTTCTCCCAGATCGAGAGCTCAAGAATAAGTTGGTCGCCAACTTTTACAAGCCGGGCCATTAGAGAGTTCGATTTTTAATGTGGTCTGGAATAGTTGTTACTCGTGAATCCTCGGATGTAATCGGGGTTCCAAGTTTTCTTTCGATCGGAATTGTTCCTGCCCAGATATCGAGTGCAATATGTTCAGGTGAATCTACAGGACCACCTTTGCGTGATTTAGCGGTGACTTTATCGAGCGCAAGTTCGACAATGATGGTGCCAGCAAAATCTTTTGCGCTAGGTTCCTGCGCGTAATCCCAAATGCCCGGTATCAATTTATTGGAGAGCTGCTTCATCGCTTCAATTTTTTCGCCATCCTGTAAGACTTTTGGTTTTCCGAAGATCATCACGGATTCATAGTTCATAGAACTGACTGCAGGAGTGCGAGCCGAAACGAGCGCGTTGATGCGAGTAACTGTTACACAAATTTCCATACCTTGCGCCAACTGCATAAAAAGTCGCGAGCCTGTTGAACCGTGGAGCAGCACGCGGTTGCCGTCGCGAACAAAGCCAAGAGGAATAACAAATGGCATACCAGTATCGAGATCTGCAAAACCAACGTGGGCTACGAACTCTGAATCGAGAAGTCCATGTACTTCATCTCTATCGAAGATTTCGCGCTGTGGCTTGCGCTGTACCGAATACTTCTTATCATCGCTCATATTTGTAGTGTAAATGAAAAACCCCGCCACTATAAGTGACGGGGTAATTCAATTAATGAATTAACGAGGAATTTCTACCTCATCGAGACGAACTGCTTCTCCTGAACCACCCTGATCGAATGGTGTGAAGTCGTACTCGTCATACGCTGCATAAACCGCTGCCTTTGCTTCTTCTGTTGGCTCAACACGGATATTGCGGTAACGGGCAAGGCCTGTACCTGCAGGGATCAACTTACCGATGATGACGTTCTCCTTAAGACCCAAGAGTGGATCTGATTTTTCAGAGAGCGCAGCATCTGTAAGTACGCGAGTTGTTTCCTGGAATGAAGCAGCTGACAACCATGACTCAGTTGCAAGTGATGCCTTGGTGATACCCAAGAGTTCTGGGCGACCTGATGCAGCCTTGCCACCGGTTGTAACAACGCGACGGTTTTCAGCTTCAAAGCGACCGCGTTCAACGAGTTCACCTGGAAGCATTTCAGTATCGCCAGCTTCAAGAACTGTGATGCGCTTGAGCATCTGGCGAACGATTACTTCGATGTGCTTATCGTGAATGCCTACGCCCTGTGAGCGGTAAACAGATTGGATTTCGTTAACCAAGTGAACTTGAGTTGCACGTGGTCCAAGAATACGAAGTACCTGCTTTGGATCAATTGCGCCGACGACCATCTTCTGGCCAACTTCAACGCGTGAACCTTCTTCTACAAGTAGCTTCTGACGACGAGTGATTGGGTAAGCAACTTCTTCGCCACCATCATCTGGAGTAACGACAATCTTCTTGCCCTTTGCATCTTCGCGGAATGAAACAACACCAGCTGTTTCTGCGATAGGTGCAACACCCTTAGGTGTACGTGCTTCGAAGAGCTCGACGATACGTGGAAGACCGTGAGTGATGTCATCACCTGCAACGCCACCAGTGTGGAAGGTACGCATTGTGAGCTGTGTACCTGGTTCACCGATTGACTGTGCTGCGATAATTCCGACTGCTTCACCGACTGCAACGAGTTGACCTGCTGCAAGTGAGCGACCGTAGCAAGCTGCGCACTGTCCGACCTTGCTATCGCAAGTAAGAACTGAGCGAATCTTTACTTCATCTACTCCAGCTGCAACAAGTGCATCGATGACGCGGTCACCAAGATCTGAACCAGCCTTAGCAAGAACTTCGCCATTGACTTCAATGTCCTCAGCCAATGTGCGGCCGTAGACAGATGTTTCAACGTGATCATGCTTAACAAGGTTGCCAGCTTGCTGACGGATAGCGATTGGAAGTGCGAGACCACGATCGGTTCCACAATCTTCTTCGCGAATGATGATGTCCTGTGCAACGTCGCAGAGACGACGTGTGAGGTAACCAGAGTCAGCGGTACGAAGCGCTGTATCTGCAAGACCCTTACGTGCACCGTGAGTAGAAATGAAGTACTCAAGTACAGAAAGACCTTCGCGGAAGTTTGACTTAATTGGGCGAGGAATAATTTCACCCTTTGGGTTAGCTACAA
>JBAXNY010000156.1:0-2469 GCA_037133535.1 Actinomycetes bacterium | reverse complement strand
CATCTGCTGGGTTACTGGTTTCACCATGCTTGGCATGGAAGTAGAGAATGAAGTGCGGGGTCGCACCTTCGCCTTCGTGCAATCACTTATTCGCATTACTCTCGTTGCAGTTCTTGCTATCGCACCACTGATTGCTGCAGCAGTGGGGCAGCACACTTATAAATTTAGCAATACCCAAGTGGACTACAACGGCGCTGCGATCACTATTTTGATTGCCGGAATTATCGCCGCCACTATCGGGGCAGTTGCATTCAAACAGATGAAAGATCGTCCCAATGTTTCGATTTGGAGCGATGTCGCCAATGCGATTCGCGGCGAACTCGGTTCAATCACTGGCCAATCCACCAAAGGTTTATTTATCGCATTTGAAGGTGGCGAGGGCGCTGGCAAATCAACTCAGACACAATTGCTCACCGAATGGTTAGAAGCACGCGGACATGCAGTGCTGCTGACGCGCGAACCTGGCGGCACACCACTTGGTAAATCACTTCGCGAAATTCTGCTCGATAATAAAACTGGCACCATCGCACCCCGCGCCGAAGCACTTCTCTATGCCGCAGATCGCGCCGACCACGTGGCAACTGTGATTCGCCCAGCACTGGAAAAAGATCACGTTGTAATTACCGATCGCTACATCGACTCATCAATTGCCTACCAAGGCGCAGGTCGCGTGCTATCTCCGGGTGAAGTTGCACGTATTTCACGATGGGCGAGTGAATCACTCTTTCCAAACCTCACAATTATTCTCGATATTCCAGCTGAAATCGGGCTCGGTCGCATCAAGAAGAAAGATCGCCTTGAGTCCGAACCACTCGCCTTTCACGAGCGAATTCGCCAAGAGTTCTTGCAATTAGCACTCATGGATCCAGAACGTTACTTAGTTGTTGATGCAACACAGAGCGTTGAGCAAATTCATAGCGCCATCACCACTCGAGTCGGCGAACTTCCCGCACTCTCTCGCGCAGCCAAGGTAGAGAAACCAAAGAAGCGTCGGGCAATTCATCTGCCCACTCTTAAGAAACGCAAATAACTATGGACGTCTTCGACGATCTAGTTGGTCAACAACATATTCTCGATACTTTGCAAGGTGCACTTGCAGCCGCACGCAGTGGCGCTGAAAGCCAAGAGATGACACATGCCTGGTTATTTACTGGCCCACCCGGAAGTGGTCGATCACTTGCCGCCCTTGCTTTTGCATCAGCACTTGTCTGTCCCACTGGCGGTTGCGGTGAATGTAATTCATGCACGACAGTAAAACTTGGCGGCCATCCCGATGTGGAGTTAATCCGCAGTGAGGGACTCTCGATCAAAATCGATGAGATCCGCGAATTACTGCAACGCACCTCATGGTCACCGAGCATGGGCAATTGGCGAGTAGTTGTGATGGAAGATGCCGATCGCCTCACCGAATCTGCCGCAAATGCTCTACTCAAAGCAATTGAAGAACCCGGTGCTCGCACTGTCTGGTTGCTCTGCGCACCCACTCTGCACGATGTCTTGCCAACTATTCGCTCACGCTGTCGCCACATTCAATTGCGCACACCATCGACTCACGAAGTCGCCGAAGTTCTGACTTCGCGCGAAGGTGTATCGGCGCACATGGCTGATTTCGCAGCGCGCGCTAGCCAAGGCCACATCGGCCGCGCTCGCTATCTCGCAACCGACGAAGCCACGCGCTCGCGCCGCAGCACGATCATGCGCTTGCCACTCACCATTACCGACATTGCATCTGCATTTAAAGCTGCACAGACCCTGGTTGATGTTGCAACAACGGAGGCCAGTGCTATTACCGAAGTACGCGATGAGAGCGAGCAAGAGAAATTAGCGCAAGCATGGGGGCAGGGCGCCACAGGTCGCGGCATGGCCAGTGGCGGATCTAAAGCAATTAAAGAGTTAGAGAAAGAGCAGAAATCTCGCGCTACTCGATTTGTTCGCGACACCATCGACGGCGCACTCCTTGATCTTGCAACTCTGTATCGCGATGTCATGATGGTGCAAGCAGGAGTTACGGATTCACTTATCAATTCAGATCTCACCGATGACATTGCACGCCTTGCCGCAAAGATTCCGCCTGCATCCACCATTAATAAAATAAATGCCATCATGAACGCGCGCACCAACTTAAGCCACAACGCTGCACCGCTTCTCACTCTCGAGGCGCTCTTCTGCTCTCTTGCCTAATCCATGCACCTCACACAACGCAATCGAATACTTGCTGCGCTTCTTATCTTTGCGCTGATTGCAACATCCCTCTATACAACTTTTTCAAAGCCAAAACTATTTAAATCTCTTACCCAATACCAAACCCAAAAACTAAAGTGGCAGAGTTGTTACAACGATTTCACCTGTGCAACTCTGCGAGTGCCCATTGATTACAGCAATCTTCCGCTGGGCCAATTTCAACTCTCACTTCTTCGCGCCTCAGCCACAAAACCAAAAGAACGAATTGGCACTCTCGTTGTTAATCCC
>JBAXNY010000155.1:0-2481 GCA_037133535.1 Actinomycetes bacterium | reverse complement strand
GAGAGAACAGTCCATGGCGCATTTCCCAGATGTGCTTGCACTAGTAGCGCATCACCAATTCCGAAGATAGTGAGACCGGCGATTAAAATAAGAAAACGCATTGGAGCAAGGGACCAGCGATGTGGTGCGCGCCAAGGAGTAATGGGAATGGTGCGAGATGGCTTAAGGAAATGGCCCAGAAAAGCCCCAAGTTTCATCTGGCGAGCCTATAGCATTCATGACTATGGAACTCAGTTACCTGCAAGCTGCTATCACGGGTTTCGTTCAAGGAATTACCGAGCTATTTCCTATTTCTAGTTTGGGCCATGCTGTACTTGTTCCAGCTTGGATAGGGGGCAGTTGGAAAGATTTCACTACTGATCCACAATCGCCCTATCTAACAATCACTATTGCGTTGCACTTAGCTAGTGCAATCGCGCTCTTTCTCTTCTTTCGCAAGCGCTGGTTCTCGCTAATCGGTTCAGGATTAAATTCACTACGAGGTAAACGAAGTGAAACCGGTGGCGTCTTCTGGATGATCGTTGTTGCAACCATCCCAGTAGGTGCGTTGGGTTTCCTCTTTGAACATAAATTTCAAGATCTCTTTGCCAAGCCAATTGCATCTGCGCTCTTCTTAACTATTAACGGTTGCATTCTAATTTTTGCCGAACGAATCAGCCGACGCGGAGCGTCAGCCAACGAAGATGAAATTCACGAATATTCGGAGCGGATTGGCTTGAAGAGCGCGGTAGCTATTGGATTTGCCCAATCGTTGGCGCTCTTTGCTGGCATTAGCCGCTTCGGGGTCTCCATGAGTGCTGGTCTCGTCCGTGGTTTGTCGCATAGCAGTGCATCGGATTTCGCCTTTCTTTTGGCGTTGCCAGTAATTCTTGGTGCATCTGTTGCTAAGTTGCCAGAACTTTTTACCAGCGCCAATAGCCACTTGGCCGGTCCGATTATTCTGGGTTGCGCAATCTCTGGAGTTGCTACTTACGCATCGGTGGCATTCCTGGTGAAGTGGTTTAAAACCAAGACTCTCTATCCCTTTGCAATTTACTGCTTGGTTCTTGGCGTTGCCTCGCTGATTAGGTTTGCATAGATGTTTCCCGGTGTTGGTACCGTAATAAACATCGCAACTATTGTTGCTGGCGCCGGCCTTGGCGTTATGGTTGGTTCAAAGATGAAGAGTGAACTGCGCACTCTTATTACCGATGTTCTTGGTTTAACAACGTTGCTCGGTGGCGCGGCAGCTCTCGCGCCTTATTGGAGTAATCGTTACACCGATTCACTTCCCAAGGGCTGGGCGCTCTTAGCGGTTTTGGCTTCACTGCTTATTGGTGGCCTGATTGGATGGGCACTGAAGATAGAAAATCGCTTGGAGGGTTTAGGGGAGCGGCTGCGCATTCGATTTAAAGCACATCATGAAAGTACTTTTATCGAAGGTTTTCTTTCGGCCTCACTTCTCTTCGCCATTGGACCACTAGCAATTCTTGGAAGTATCAACGATGGAATGTCCAACGGCATTGATCAGTTATTACTGAAGAGCTCGCTCGACTTCTTCGCAGCGATGGCCTTTGCGGCCTCCCTTGGTTGGGGAGTAGCAGCATCTGCGATACCAGTGGGCATCTATCAAGGCGCGTGGACTTTAATCGGGCTCTTCCTAGGTTCGATCCTCAGCGGTTATCAAGTTGATGCAATGACTGTTGTCGGCGGTTTAATGTTGCTGGCGATTGGATTGAGATTGCTGAAGATCCGGGAAATTGCAGTTGGCAATTTACTACCAGCGCTAGCAATCGCTCCGCTCTTTGTGTGGGTGCTCCACTTAATTAAAGTTGGCTAGATAGTTGCAGCATCGATAACAAATCGATACTTCACATCACTTGCAACAGTGCGCTCATAAGCGGTGTTTACATAATCGGCTTTGATAACTTCAACATCGCTGACAATATTGTGCTTGCCGCAGAAATCGATCATCTCTTGCAGTTCGGTCATGCCACCGATCATGGAGCCAGACATACTGCGACGAGCACCTAAGAGAGTGCCTACCTGCACGGCATAAGGCTTTCCTGGCAATCCAATAACGACCAAGGTGCCATCGAGTGCGAGCAGTGAGAGGTACTGATTAATGTCGATCTCTGCCGAAATTGTGTTGAGAATGAGATCGAAGGTGCGAGCATGATCCTTGAATACCGAAACGTCGTTTGTTGCTACGAATGCATCTGCACCCATTGCAAGTGCATCGCTCTCCTTGGCAGGTGAGTGTGAAAGTACAGTGACGTGAGCACCTAAAGCTTTAGCAAACTTCACACCCATGTGTCCAAGACCGCCAAGTCCCATCACTGCAACTTTCGTGCCAGGACCTACTTTCCAATGCTTGATCGGAGAGTAAAGAGTGATGCCAGCACAGAAGAGCGGTGCTGCACCTTCTAGGGGCAAGTTATCTGGAACAGTCACTGCATAATCTTGATCAATTACGAATCGATCAGAGTAGCCACCGAATGC
>JBAXNY010000154.1:0-2485 GCA_037133535.1 Actinomycetes bacterium | reverse complement strand
ATTGTGTCCATCCAAATACCCATGGGATTGCGCGGAGTGAATCAAGACCGCCTGCAGCATCTGGGCGACGTGATGGACGAGAGCCAAGGAAGAGATTTCCTAATTGCTCAACAGGAGTTGAGGCATAGAAATATGCGGGTAGATCTGGGTGGTCAATGAGTGATCGGTAACGAGTAAAAGAATTGTCACTGACTATGTTCATGCATTCATTCCACTTAGCTAGATCTTCTGGACTTTGACGTGGTCCACGATTAAGGACTGTGGCCTCTAGAGATGCGGCAAGTGTGAGTTCAACGTTCTCGCGTGCAAGAGCAGGTAGCGCGTATTTATCGGAGATCACTTCACCTTGTTCAGTCATCTTGATTTGTCCATCGACAGATCCCCAAGGCAGAGCAACGAGTGCTTCATATGTGGGACCGCCACCGCGACCGACTGAACCACCGCGACCGTGGAATAAACGAAGTTTGACGCCATGTTTCATGGCAACATCGCGCAGTTTTCGCTGAGCACGGTGGATCTCCCACTGAGATGTTGCAATACCTGCATCTTTATTGGAATCTGAATATCCAAGCATGACTTCTTGAACATTCTCGCGCAGTTCAACGAGCTTGCGATAGGTGGGATCTGAGAGAAGCTTTTCAAGAATCTCCCCTGCTGCGCGAAGTTCTGCAACAGTTTCAAGAAGAGGTGCAAAACCAATCTTGGCAATCTTCTTATCGAGATCAACAAGGCCCGCCTGCTTACCAAGCACAGTTGCAGCGATGAGGTCATCTGCACCCTTTGTCATAGAGACGATGTAAGTCTCAATTACCTCAGGGCCAAAGCGTTCAATCAAATCATCGATTGCAAGGAAGGTATTGAGAGTCTTAAGCCCTGCAGCATCGAGCTTTGATGAGTCGAGCTTTTCAGATGAAGCCAATTGCTTAATAAGAATTGGGAATTTATCTGTGTGTGAGAGTGCGATGTACTCACCTGAAATCATCTGCTTCAAGGCGCTGTGATGAGCATCTGAGTGTTCGCGAATATCAAGAGTTGCATGTGTGAGACCAAATGCGGCGACGGTGCGGATTGTACGCTCGAGCAGGCCTGTGGCAAGGAGTTCACCGCGATGGGCAAAGAGTGAATCGCGCATGAGAGTCAGGTCTGCAAGAAGTTCTGCTGTGTTCTTGTAATCGCGACCTGGAACATGGGCAGTGCGTCCTGCATGACGTGTGCGCGTAGCAGCTAGTCGATGCACGATTGCAGTTGCCTTCAGTCGGTATGGCTCTTGAGCATTTAGACGCAAGAAGCGAGCTTCAAACTCAGGAATATTCTTCAAATCTTCTTCAACAGATGCGCTCAACTCTGGTGTTGCACCGGTGATGCGAGTTGAGACAGAGAGCATTTGTCGCAGGCGATTCATCGCAGTCAACGTTGAGCGGATTGCGTGACCCACTTGAAGCGTTACAGCTTCTTCAGTGATTTCAGGTGTGATGTTGGGATTGCCATCACGATCGCCACCGATCCAAGTACCGAAGGTAAGTGGGCGTGAAGTAACGGGCAGATCAATATCAAGGCGCTTGAGTTCACGTGCAAAGTCATTGAGAACTTCAGGAACAGTCTGCGCAGCTAAGTCATCGAGGTAATAGAGCGCATTCATTGCTTCATCAAGTGGCTCTGGGCGATTGAGGCGAAGCTCATCTGTCTGCCATAACAAGTCAACAGTTTCAGCAAGACGTTCATCTTGCACTACCGACTTTGGAGTATCTAGAAGGGATGCAATTTCACCGAGTTTAATCAAGATGGAGCGGCGCGCTGCTTCCGTTGGATGCGCTGTGAAGACGGGGCGAATATCGAGATCGTTAATCCACTTGGATAAATCTGCATGTGAAATTTCATGTCCTGCAACAGGATTCTTCATCGCTTCTTCAATTTTGTCGATTGCTCGAGTTATCCAAGAGCCACCTTGTGTTCGCACTTCTGCAAGCACACGCGAGCGGTGCACTTGCTCTGCAACGTTTGCTAAATGGAAGTAGGTGCTCAGTGCGCGTACGAGTTGCGTTGCATCATCGACGGAGAGATTTTCAAGTACTTCAACCCCAGCGCCTTCGCGAACTGCCTTGCGCACATTCTCAACGAGATCAAGGAGGTGTTGTCCTTCTTGGCGAACGAGTGATTGGCCGAGGAGATCACCGAGACGGCGGACGTCACTGCGCAAGGTTGCATCATCTGATTCAACGATCTGCTTCGTCTTGGAGGTCTCGGTCACTGGAGAATTATCACAGATGGAGCGGGCCCGATAGACTGTAATTGTTCGCCCCCCTTCTTTTTGAAGTGGGGCTTTGAGTCGTTTAAGAGGAGCGCGCCATGAGAGGAATTCTCTCGGTATTACATAGTGATACCGAAGTGGCTTCTGCCCTCAGTGATTCCTCCAAGATCATCGCACCAGCATCGAGTTATCCATTTTTGATCTCACTCATCGCTGAAAATAAGCCATTGCTCGTCG
>JBAXNY010000153.1:0-2498 GCA_037133535.1 Actinomycetes bacterium | reverse complement strand
TGGGGTGGATCCGAGTGGCAGCGCAACAACATTGCCCTTAGGAGTGAATACGAAAACCTCTGGCGTTCCTAAATCAAAGCGGAGTGATTCTAAGAATTCGCTTGGATCTTCCGTCTCTTTTTGCCAATCATGGAGTTGGCGCAACCAGAGCATCTCGGGAGTTTCTTCGCTGTTCTTCTTTCCCTCTTTATACTTCCAATGAGCTGCGATACCGAACTCGGCTCGTGCATGCATTTCAAAGGTCCGAATCTGAATCTCAATTGCCTTGCCATTTGGTCCAATCACAGTTGTATGAAGTGATTGATAGAGATTGAATTTAGGCATTGCGATGTAATCTTTGAAACGACCAGGCACTGGACTCCAACGCGCGTGGATCGCACCCAGTACTGCGTAACAATCGCGGACATCATTCACAAGAACACGGATCCCAACCAGATCATAAATTTCATTGAAGTCTCGACCTCGAACCACCATCTTCTGATAGACGCTATAGAAATGCTTCTGGCGTCCCGTGACCGTGGCATCGATCTGATCACTAGCTAAATCAGATTGCACTAGTTCAATAACCTCAGTTGTCAGCGCATCCCGTGATGGCGATCGCTCAGCTACTAACCGAGCAATCTCTTCAAATTTATTCGGCTCGAGTACATGGAAGGCGAGATCCTCTAACTCCCACTTGATCGCATTCATGCCAAGGCGATGCGCCAAAGGTGCATAAATATCTAAGGTCTCTCGAGCTTTTCGAGCCGCAGTTTCTGGCGCAATAAATTTCCAGGTCCGAGCATTGTGAAGACGATCGGCCAACTTGATCACAAGGACGCGAATGTCCTTGGACATCGCCACAACCATCTTGCGCACCGTCTCTGCTTCAGCAGTTGGGCCATAAGTGAGTTTGTCTAACTTGGTAACGCCATCTACCAAACTTCCGACTTCACTTCCAAACTCTTTGCGAATCTGCTCTAGCGTGTAAGAGGTATCTTCGACCGTGTCATGTAGTAGCGCGGCCATGATTGTTTCAGCATCCAAACCTAATTCGGCGAGGATCTCTGCCACTGCAACGGGATGAGTGATGTAAGGATCACCAGATTTGCGCTCTTGTCCTCGGTGTGCCAATTCCGCAGCAGTGAATGCGCGTTCGACTTCGGCTAAATCAGTGCGTGGATGGCTCGCAAGTAACGCCTCTAAAACTGGTTCTAGGAGCGTCTTCATGCACCAAGGTTACTAACTTAACTCCCGTGGCACTATGTAAAAAAAATTACTTACGGTGCTTGCGCTTGGGTTGGTTACGTGGGCCGCGACCTTGAATGGCTTCAACGGCTACAGGTGCTGCCGCGACGTTGCCACTGCGAGCATTCACGCGCTTTGCTAGAGCTTGCATCGCTGGCTCGCGCTCACGAAGCACCGCAAGTACAGGAGTCGCAATAAAGATCGAGGAGTAAGTACCGGTGGCAAGACCGATAAAGAGTGCCAAAGAGAGATCTTTCAGAGTGCCTGCACCAAGAAGGCCTGCGCCAACAAAGAGAATTGAAGCCACTGGCAAAAGTGCGATCACCGATGTATTGATTGAACGAACCAGAGTTTGGTTGACAGCTAGGTTGGCAGCTTGGGTGTAGGTCTGCTTTGAAGTGCTCGTAATCGTGCGCGTGTTCTCTCGCACCTTATCGAAGACCACAACTGTGTCATAGAGTGAATAACCCAGAATAGTTAAGAAGCCGATCACGGTAGCTGGTGTTACTTCAAAGCCAACCAGTGCATAAATTCCAACGGTAATAAAGACGTCGTGGATCACGGCGAGAATTGCAGCGATCGCCATCTTCGGTTCAAATGCCATCGCAAGATAGAGCATCACAACAAGTAGGAACCCGAATAAACCTTGCACCGCTTTACGGGTAATTTCCTTACCCCATGATGGTCCAATTACTTGGGTATCAATCGATTCAACGGTGACACCGAATTTCGCGGCAAGTGAATCTTGTACGGCATTACCTTCGAAGTTTGAAAGTGCGCCAGTCTGGACGCGGATCTTGTCAGTACCAATTTTCTGAACGATGATCTCGCCAGGAATGCTGGTTGATGCAACTGCAGTCCGAGCCTCTTCAATGGTCGCGCCAGCTTTGGTCACGGTGTAAGCCGCACCGCCCTTGAATTCGATGCCAAGGTGTAGGCCCTGCACTGAGAGTGCAAAAATTGAAGCGATGACTAATAGTCCGGAGATGCCATACCAACGACGACGCTTGCCGATGAAGTCGATAGAGGTTTCGCCACGATAGAGACGGCCACCTAGGCCAGCAAATTTACTCATAGTGATGCCTCCTTGGAATTTACAACCACGCCAAGACTTTTCTCCGATAGTCCAGAGAGCGGATGACCTGAATTAAAGAACTTCACCTTCGCCAAGATCGTGACAAATGGCTTAGTAAAGATAAATACGACGAAGAGATCGATCAAAGTTGTGAGGCCGAGTGTGAATGCAAATCCACGAACGCCACCTACCGCAA
>JBAXNY010000152.1:0-2567 GCA_037133535.1 Actinomycetes bacterium | reverse complement strand
TCGAAGTTGAGATCAAGGGACGCTGCAACGCCATCTGCCGCAGGTTTGGTAAGAAGAGTGAGGAGATTGACCACGTTGCGCGAGTAGAGCGATGAAGCATGGAATGGCAATTGGCTCGGAACATCTTTGCCGCCCCAAATCTTTACGCCACCATCGGTAATAACAATCTCGCCAGGCTTTGAACCTTCAACGTTGCCGCCACTTTCAGCTGCAAGATCAACAATGACTGTGCCAGGTGCCATTGCATCAACCATGGCTTTTGTCATTAAACGAGGCGCGGTGCGACCAGGAACCGCAGCCGTGGTAATAACGACATGTGATTTAGCGATGTAAGGAGTAAGGAGCTCGCGTTGCTTGGCAGCGCGCTCCTCTGTCATCTCCCGCGCATAACCACCAGCGCCCTCGAGCGCTTCTAATTCCAAAGTAATAAATGTGGCACCCATCGACTTCACTTCATCGGCTGAAGATGGACGAACATCGTAGGCAGAGACAACTGCGCCAAGGCGGCGGGTAGTTGCAATTGCTTGCAGACCAGCAACACCGGCGCCGAGTACGAGAACTTGTGCGGGAGTAACAGTTCCAGCTGCAGTCATTAAGAGTGGAAAGAATCGCGGTGAGAGTTCAGCGCCAACGAGAGCTGCGCGATAACCGGCGCAGAGTGCTTGCGAGGTGAGCGCATCCATAGATTGCGCGCGCGAAATCCGGGGAACTAATTCAAGTGAGAAGGCGCTAACGCCAGCTTTGACTGCGGCATCGATCGAATCTGTTCCAGTAAGCGGCGACAAGAAAGAGATCGTCACTGCGCCGCGCTTGAGTTTGCCCATCTGCTCTGGTGTGAGGCTAGAAACCGAGAGGACTACATCGGCGCTCGCCAGAACATCACCATTTACTATCTGCGCACCAGCGGCAGTGAATTCTTTATCGCTAGCCTGTGAATGAACTCCAGCACCGGATTGCACAATAACTTCGTGACCAAGTTTCGTTAACTTATTGACGATATCTGGAACGAGGGCAACGCGCATCTCGCCAGGGCGAATTTCAGTTGGGACTACGACGCGCATTCGCGAAATCTATCGCAATAATTGGAAAATCGGCGGACGAATTCTCAGGAACCCTTAATTTCACCGCGTACTAGGTGGTAGAGCAGGGCTTGAATCGTGCTTCGGCGATGGAAGGCTTCGCGCCAGACTACTGAGCGCGCACCATCAATAACATCGGCGCTGACTTCTTCGCCACGATGAGCTGGTAAGCAATGCATAAAGATTCCATCACCTGCTGCAAGATTCATTAATTCACTTGTCACAGCAAATGGAGCCAGCGCTCTTATCTTCTCGGCACGTTCTGCTTCTGGATCTCCCATGGACATCCAGACATCGGTGTAGATGACGCTGGCATCGGTAGCAGCGCTTTCAGCAGAATCGGTAAGTTCGATCGTTGCACCAGTACTCTTTGCAATCTCTTGCGCCTTTGCAACAACTGCAGCATCCGGTGCCCACTTACCACTCGGTGTTGCAGCAACAACATGTGCACCCATGATTGCGCCCATTGTTAGCCAGGCATGTGCCATGTTATTTCCATCGCCCAGGTAGGCGAATTTGCGGCCAGAGATATCTTTGCCAAATGTTTCGCGGATGGTAAGCCAATCAGCGAGAAGTTGGGTTGGGTGATCATCATCGGTAAGTGCATTAATCACTGGAATGCTCGCGTTGGCTCCGAGTTCTTCCACATCGCCTTGAGCAAAGGTGCGAACAATGAGTGCATCGCAGTAACCAGAAATAATTTTGGCAGTATCAGCAATTGTTTCACCGCGACCAAGTTGGAGTTCATCTCCGCGAATAAAGATAGGAGTGCCACCCAAGTGTGCAACAGCGCTCTCAGAGGCAAGGCGGGTACGGGTGGATGGCTTATTCATGTAGATAGCGACGGTGCGATTTTTCAGGGCATCGCTCTTTGACAGTGGATGCTGCGCAAATTCGGCAGCGGTATCCAAGATCATCTCCACGTCGACGCGGCGCAGATCGGATGTGCGAAGTAGGTCCTTCATTTGAATAGTCTACTCAATGCGAAGTAACCTTTGGCTATGGGTTTTTTCCGCAGAGATCAGAGCGAAGATACCGATGTACTCACGCGTCCAGAGACCTCAACCGGCGATGGTGATCACGAACGCTTTGCGCATTACGTCAAGAAGAATCAGGTAATGGAAGCTGCGGTCAACGGAAAGATGGTTGAAGCCCTTTGCGGCAAGAAATGGATTCCTTCACGCGATCCAGAAAAATTCCCAATCTGTCCTACCTGCAAAGAAATTCACGCAGGGCTGTGACCAGGATCTGAGGACAAGTAACGCTGTGCGATAACTGCAAGTGCGCCGCCTATAAATGGTGAGAGCAAATAGAGTGCGGCATTAGTGAAATAACCACTAGCAACTGCCGGCCCTAACCAACGAACTGGATTAAATGATGCGCCAGTAGTTGTACCAAAAGCCAAAATTTGAACAACGATTACTCCGGCGATAGAAACGGCAACAGTGTGCGGCGTTAAATTCCGATGTGGATCGGTAACAATAAAGA